>NZ_JBFRJM010000003.1:0-104067 GCF_041468865.1 Vibrio sp. 10N.286.52.C3
AGTGCGATCCCGCCCTGATTGATACCCTGCTTAACCAGCTCATTAACAACAGGCTCCATTCCACCCTTTTGGGCTTCATTAGTCGCCGTGTAGTAAGTACCGCTTCGATATAGATGCGCGTCAATCTTGTGTTCGTTACAGAAGGCTTCGATCTCGTATATAACCTTTTCCGACTCCTTAACCAACCATTTCGCTTGTTCTTTTCCATAGAGCTTTTTCAGCGTCGGATACTTAGTTGACCACGTCAGCATGCAACCGCCGTTCGCACCAGAAGCACCGCTACCACATAGGCCTTTTTCAATCACGACAACATGCTTTTCTGGTTGCTGTTGTTTGATTAAAATCGCCGTCCATAAACCCGTATAGCCACCGCCAACAATGGCGATATCACAGTTGA
The DNA here is from genome assembly GCF_041468865.1 of Vibrio sp. 10N.286.52.C3. Lineage (NCBI taxonomy): Bacteria > Pseudomonadati > Pseudomonadota > Gammaproteobacteria > Vibrionales > Vibrionaceae > Vibrio > Vibrio sp. 10N.286.52.C3. Next base: position 398 of record NZ_JBFRJM010000003.1, read on the forward strand.
CGTCTTTTTGGAGCGGCTTAGCCGAATCTAGCCCCGCATGGATGTTGCCAAACTCTTGTTCCAACGCTTGCTTGAACCAATATGAGTAGTGCTTTGTCATTTGTTGTACCTTACTTAAAACCTAAAGGCGTAAAACTAAAAAAGGAAGACCGAAGCCTTCCTTTACTGATTTCTAACTTCTAATGAACTAAATAGTTAAGTAGTTAAGTAACTGAATAGGTCGTCAGATTAAGATTTTGGCTCTGATTTAGCGTCAAACTTGTCAGACCATGTTTTAAGAACGTCGGCACGTTCGCTGCCCATGCGAGCGAAATCCATTTTTGCCATGTTCTTTTCTACATTAGGGAAGTTCTCTGCTTTGCCTGTCACATCTTTGTGACCAACAACTGGGTACATTTCGATGTAAAGCTCATTTGCCGCTTTAGAAATAGACCAATCGATAACACGTTGTGCTGCATCAGAAGGCTTAACAAGACCTACCGCTTCAGATTCCCAGCCGATACCTTCAGGCGTAATCACTGAAAGTGGCGCGCCTTGAGTTTTCAGCTTAGCGCCACGGCTCGCCATAGAAATACCGATAGCGACTTCACCCATGCCCGCTTGAACACATGGCTTAGAACCAGAGTGCGTGTAGTGAGCGATGTTTTGGTCTAGCTTCTGCATGTAGTTCCAACCTTGGTCTTCACCCATGTTTTGTAGCCAAGCAGACACTTGCATATAACCCGTACCAGAAGACGCTGGGGTTGGCATCGCAATATGACCTTTGTAGATAGGCTTGGTTAGGTCATCCCAAGATTTAGGTGCTGGTAGGTTAAGTTGTTTCGCTACCGCTTCGTTGAAACAAACCGCATTGAAGAATGCATCGTTGCCATACCAAGCTTGAGTAGATTGCGGATCGTTGAGGTTTGAGCGCAGCGCTTCTACACCTTGAGGAGTGTAAGGCTTAAGAATGCCCTCCTCCTTAAGTAGAGCCATTGAAGAACCCGCAAGGCCCCACACCACTTCTGCACGAGGGTTGTTTTTCTCAGCCAATAATTTTGCCGTCATGATTCCTGTTGAATCACGAACCCATTTGATGTTGATGTCTGGGTTTTCGCTTTCAAAAGCATTTTTGTACTTCGCTAAGATGTCAGTTTCAAAAGCGGTATAAACCGTCACTTCCTGTGCCGCATAAGCGTTACCAGCTAATAGTGTGACTAATGCTGCAAGTGATCCTTTCATAAAACGGTTTTTCATCATTTTCTCCAGTCAGGCCCAACTCTAGAGTGAGAAGTTGCCAAAATTAAAAATTGCCAAAGTTAAAGTTGTTAAAGCTAGAAGCCCTATCGAGAGGCACCTATATTCAAAAATTCATTCCAGTTGTTGGCACACACCCCTCACACTGGTATGTACCAGATTTCGATTATTAAGCTAACTGGCTTTTGTGACGATTAAATGAACGAAAAATGGCAATTTAAAGATCGAAAACTTTCTCAAGACAAGTGACCATTTTTAATATGAAGCTTTTGTGAAAATGATGTTTGGGCTATTTACGACCGTTTAAATTGGTTGTTAAAGTAACTCTAAATATTGGTATAGTCCAAAATTAAAATCACGAGAGTTGAACATGAGAAACGAATACTTACTGCTGACACCGGGCCCTTTATCTACTTCTGAAACCGTTCGCCAAGCGATGTTAAAAGATTGGTGTACTTGGGATGATGAATACAACAAAGACGTTGTTGAAGTGATTCGTAGCAAGCTAGTGACTTTAGCGACTAAGCAAGCGGGATATACAAGCGTATTAATGCAAGGTAGCGGCACCGCTTCGGTAGAAGCAACAATCGGTAGCGTTATCTCTAACAACGGTAAGCTTCTTGTTGTTGATAACGGTGCGTACGGCGCTCGTATTGCTCAAATCGCAGAATACTTAAACATTCCATGCCATGTCGTTTCCCCAGGTGAAACATCACAGCCTGACTTGAACGAAATGGAAACGGCATTGGCCATGGATTCAGACATTACTCACGTTGCGATTGTGCATTGTGAAACCACGACAGGCATGCTGAATCCAATTGAAGACATTGCCAAATTGGCAAAACAGCACAACAAAACCGTCATTCTCGATGCAATGTCGAGCTTTGGTGGCATCCCTATGGATATCGCTGACTTAGGTGTCGATTACATGATCAGCTCAGCAAACAAGTGTATTCAAGGTGTACCGGGGTTCGGCTTTGTTATTGCGAAGCAATCGGAACTGGAAAAATGCAAAGGCCAGGCTCGTTCATTAAGCCTTGACCTGTTTGACCAATGGTACTGCATGGAAAGCAACCATGGTAAATGGCGCTTCACCTCTCCAACTCATACAGTGCGAGCTTTCTACCAAGCTCTACTTGAATTGGAGCAAGAAGGTGGCATCGAAGCTCGTCATAATCGCTACCAAACCAACCAAACTACCTTGGTTGCAGGTATGCGCTCTCTTGGCTTTGAGCCACTGCTTAATGATGATCTTCATTCACCTATCATTACCTCTTTCTATTCTCCAACTCATAGCGATTACCAATTCAAGGAATTCTATGACCGTTTGAAAGAACAAGGTTTTGTGATTTACCCGGGCAAGGTTTCAAACGCCGACTGTTTCCGAATCGGTAACATCGGTGAAGTGTATCCGTCAGACATTGAAGCTCTAATTGGCGCAATTAAGAATGCTATGTACTGGGACATCAAATAATGACGATGGCCAATCAAGATTCTGTTCTAAAGGCGACACACTTTCGAAGCGAAGGCGATGTGAACACCACGCCAGCGCGTGAGAAATGGAACGAGTCGCTAAACGATGATGCGACTCAAGCGATGTTAAAACGTGACTCTGACGTATTTCTTCATCAAGCGATGTCAACGCCTTGTCTAGACACACTTGAAGCAGCTGAAGGCATCTACATTCAAGATGCGACGGGCAAGAAGTACATGGACTTTCACGGCAATAATGTTCACCAGCTAGGTTATGGTCACCCACACATCATCAATAAAGTGACTCAGCAAATGGCGTCATTGCCGTTTTCACCGCGTCGCTTTACCAATGAGACGGCCGTTCAGTGTGCTGAGAAACTCACACAGATCTGCGGTGGTGATTTGAATCGCGTGTTGTTTGCTCCCGGTGGCACATCAGTGATCGGCATGGCGCTAAAACTAGCTCGACATGTCACCAATAATTTCAAAGTAGTGTCATTGTGGGATTCATTCCATGGCGCGTCACTTGATGCGATTTCAGTGGGTGGCGAAGCGTGTTTCCGCGAAGGCATGGGGCCATTAATGGCTGGCGTAGAACGCATTCCACCAGCGGTTTCCTATCGTGGTGCTTTTCCGCTTAATGTCTCTTTATCGCGTTGCGGGCAAAACTCAGGCGATAACAATGAGACGGCATGTGATGTGCACTATGCCGATTACCTTGAGTATGTGATTGAAAAAGAAGGTGGCATTGGTGCCTTCATTGCGGAAGCAGTGCGTAACACAGACGTTCAAGTACCAAGCAAAGCTTACTGGAAACGTATCCGTGAGATCTGCGATAAGCATAACGTCATGTTGATCATCGACGACATTCCAAACGGTATGGGTCGCAGTGGCGAATGGTTCACTCACCAAGCTTTTGATATCGAACCTGACATTCTTTGTATCGGTAAAGGTTTTGGCGGCGGCTTAGTACCAATCGCAGCCATGATCACTAAAGACAAATACAACACGGCAGCGCAAGTTTCTCTTGGTCACTACACCCACGAAAAAAGCCCAATTGGTTGCGCGGCAGCACTCGCCACCATGGAAGTGATTGAGCAAGAAAACCTACTTGAAAAAGTACAAGCGGACAGCGCATTCGTGCGTGAACAGCTGCTTCAAATGAAAGAGAAGTACCCAGTCATTGGTGACGTTCGCGGCATCGGTCTGCTCTGGGGGGTGGAATTGGTCACCGATCATATCACCAAAACCCGAGCTTTCGATGAAGCAGAAGCCGTGCTTTACCAATGTCTAAACGATGGCCTGAGCTTTAAGGTATCACAAGGTAATGTGATTCAGTTGAGCCCACCATTGATCATCAGCCGTAGCGAGCTAGAAGTCGCTCTGTCTGTATTCGAAAAAGCGATAGCCAAAGTCTGCAAAGATTTTGAATACCTTTAATTCTCGAAATCAACATTTAAACCAATAACCTTAAACAACCATTTGTTTCCCAGAACTTTGAACTGGGAGTGACACAAAAATAGGACACTATTATGAACACGACATCACCTATCCAAGCGGTTATCTTTGACTGGGCCGGCACTATCGTTGATTTTGGGTCGTTTGCTCCAACTAGCATCTTCGTTGAAGCATTCAAACAAGGTTTCGACTTTGACATCGACTTAGCTGAAGCTCGTGAACCTATGGGTATCGGTAAATGGGATCACATCCAAGCGGTGGGTCGAATCCCTGCTGTTGACGCTCGTTGGAAAGCTCAGTTCGGACGCTCAATGACAAGTGAAGACGTTGACGCGATCTACGCGGCATTCATGCCTCTTCAAAAAGCGAAAGTAGCCGATCACGCAGCACCTATTTTGAATGCGATAGAAGTGGTCAATAACCTAAAAGAGAAGAACGTGAAGATCGGATCTTGTTCAGGTTACCCACGTGAAGTGATGGATGTGCTAATCCCTGCTGCTGCAGATTACGGTTACCACCCAGACAACATCGTAGCAACCGATGACCTACCTCAAGGCGGTCGCCCTGCTCCATTTATGGCACTTAAAAACGTAATCGACCTTGGCGTAACCAGCGTTTCAGCATGTGTGAAAGTGGATGATGCAGCACCTGGGATCGATGAAGGTCACAACGCAGGTATGTGGACAGTAGGCCTTGTACTATCAGGTAACGAAGCAGGCTTAACGTATCAAGAATATTTAGATGCAGACGAGACAACACTTACAGCTGCACGTGAAAAAGCAAGCGTTAGGCTAAACGAATCAAACCCGCACTACTTGATCGATACCATTGCAGACCTACCAGGCGTCATTGCAGATATTGAACAGCGTTTACTGGCAGGAGAGCGCCCATAAGCAAAAGCGAGACGTTCACGTGACGTAAAGTACGTGAAAAACATCTCTAATCGCTTTAATTCAAATCCCTATCCAATCATGTACTCATTCGAGTTATACATATTGGGTGGGGATTTTTGTTTTATAAGCATGATAAAGCGCAAGTTTTTTACTTATTACCCGTAGCGCCACTGGTAAATAGACGAGGCTAGGCTATAGCTTAAACATAAACATTCCAACAAATGATAAAATCAACAATAAAGGCATCTTAAATATATAATATTTAACAATTTCATTGACTCCAATACGCAATCAGATTAACAATATAAGTACTGAGAAAGAAACAGGTTCACCTGAACCAACACCTTGATTTACTTATTATAAGCAGTGTCGTAACCCAATAAGTGATCGTTTTACTGGTAAGTTCAGATAACAATAATAGCTAATCCAAGGATAAGATTATGAAAAGACTGTCAAAAATCATGTGTGCTGTTGTTGCCGCTTCAGGCCTAGCAGCAGCGCCTTCTATTGCTGCAACCACTTATGTAGGTGCAAAAGTGGGTATGGGCTGGCTAGACAGCGCATGTGTAGCCGGTGCTAAATGTGATGATGATGCAATTGGTGCAGGCATCTACTCTGGTTACAATTTTAATGACAAATTTGGTATTGAGCTAAGCTCAGACTTCCTTGGCGACTACAAGACAAGCTTTTCAAAGAACGGCACAACAGCTGCGTTCAGCGATCCACTGATCGCAATCTCGCTAACTCCAATGTACCGCCTAGCAGTACAACAAGAGTTTGACGTATTCTTTAAAGCAGGTCCTGCTTACATTTCACACGGTGGCGAGGATGACGTCGTTCTTTCTGCTGGTATCGGTGTAGAGAAGCAACTATCTTCTGATTGGGCATTACGTGTTGAATACCAATACTTTGATGATTTCGACGACAACTACGTTCAAGACCTGAACTCGAACCTACTATCAGTTGGTGTTAGCTACAACTTCGGTACTGGCAACACAACAGCATCAGCGGCGGCTGCAACAGCTTCTGCAGTAGCAGTGACTCAAGCGCCATCTGAGCCAATCACAGAACCAGCAGTTGTTGTTGAAGAGAAGACAACCGTGGTTGTTACTAAAGCGCAAACTGAGAGCTTCTCTCAAGGTATGTTTGAGACAAACAGTACTGAACTGTCTACAGATGGTAAAATTGCATTAATGCCATTAGTTGAAGTACTTAAAGCTCACCCTCAATCATCAGTTGATGTTGTTGGTCACACCGACTCAACAGGTGCAGCTGAGTATAATCTAATGATCTCTAAGAAACGTGCTGCTGCTGTAGCCGCATACATCGAAGAGCAAGGCATTGAAGCAGACCGTATTACAGCGTCAGGTGAAGGCGAAGAGAATCCAATTGCATCAAACGCTACAGCTGAAGGTCGTGCTCAAAACCGTCGTGTTGACGCAACGATCCCTGGTTTCGAATACCAAGAAGAAGTACAAGTTGAAGAAGTTATCGTAGAAGCTGCTGAATAATAGCACTCTACCTTGGTTAAAATAATAAGGGCGGAGCACTTTAAAGTGCTCCGCCCTTTTCTTTGTCTGGCTATGCCTAAAAACCGTAAGCGATAAGCCGTAAGCCGTAAGCCGTAAAGATTAGCCTACCGCCAAGCTGTACAATCAGAAGACTAGACGATTTCCCAGCTGTGAGTCATTTCTACGCCAGCACCTAACATTAGACATACAGAACAGTACTTTTCTAATGAATCCGCACACACCTTAGCGACCTGCTCAGGATCAAGGTTGTCACCAGACACTTCAAAGTGAATGTTAATCACAGTAAAGATTTTTGGTGCTGTTTCACGACGTGTCGTTTCAAGTTTTGCGTTACAGCCTGTGATGTTCTGGCCTGCAGATTTCAAACCATCGACGACATCAACAGAGCTACAACCACCAGCGGCCATAAGGACCATTTCCATTGGGCTTGGCGCGGTTGCACCACCACTGCCATCCATTACTACAGAGTGGCCAGATTGAGATTGACCTAGGAATTTAAAGCCTTCGACCCATTTAACTTCTGCTTGCATGTTGTTCCTTAGATGTACGATAACCGCCATCGCTGTCTATTATTGGATATCAATACTGACACCCTACTACTGGCGGCATTTATGAGCAAGATTTTCTCGGCGACATATTTTTTTGTGAATGATGCAATTTTTTCCATCTAAAACCTGTCTCTATTCGTACATTCAAAATCGAATGAGAAGAACGTCAAGATGAGGTATCTATGAATAAATTATCTAAAATATTGGTATCACTCGTGGTTGCGCTACCACTGATTTCGCTGTTTGTAAGCCAGACTGGCACTGCCAATACAATGGATAAAACAGCTAATTCAGGTAATAGTGAAATCGCGACACTGGCTGGTGGTTGTTTTTGGTGTACAGAATCCGACCTAGAAAAGCTGACAGGCGTCACCGACGTTATCTCTGGGTATTCTGGCGGTGAACTAGAAAACCCAACCTACAAACAAGTATCCTCAGGCAAGTCGGGTCACATCGAAGTAATCAATGTGACCTATAACCCTGATGTTGTTAGCTATGAACAGGTTCTTGACCAATTCTTCAGACACATCGATCCAACCGATGACAAAGGCTCTTTTGTAGACCGAGGCCGTCATTATCGACCGGCTATTTTCTATCATAACCAAGCACAAAAAGATGTTGCTCAGAACTTCATGATGGAGATCGACAAAGCTAATATCTTTGGTGCACCACTAAAAACAGAACTGATAAAATTTGAGAAGTTCTGGCCAGCAGAAGATTACCACCAAGATTATTACAAGAAGAGTAAGGTTCGTTATAACTACTACCGCTATGCTTCTGGCCGCGATCAGTACCTAGATAAGATCTTCGGTGATGATAGAAAGGACAACCCTAAAACACTACGTCAGATCATCGACAGTAAGAATGCGACAGCGAATGCTAAAACATACGTAAAACCGTCTGATGCAGAGATCAAAGCGAAGCTTACAGCACTTCAATACGATGTAACGCAAGAAGACGCTACTGAGCGCCCATTTGACAACAAATACTGGGATAACAAGCAAGAAGGTATTTACGTTGATATCGTAACTGGGGAGCCATTGTTCTCTTCAAAAGACAAATACAAGTCAGGCACAGGCTGGCCGAGCTTTACACAGCCAATCAGCGAGGCTTATGTCGTCACAACTACTGACTACAAACTGCTTTACCCAAGAACAGAGGTTCGCAGTAAGTTTGGTGATTCTCACTTGGGACATGTATTTAAAGATGGTCCAAAACCAACAGGCTTACGTTACTGCATGAACTCAGCCGCAATGCGCTTTATCCCAGCGGATAAATTAGCAGAAGAAGGCTATGAGGAATACGTTGAGATGTTTGAGGGCTAAGCATTCAGCATTTAACGAACAGCCTATAACAACAAAGCCAGCATATCGCTGGCTTTGTTTTTATTTACAGAGCTTTATTTATCAGCCCGTGAACCTAATTAACCAGTCAACACCGTGTCTTCTGGATATTTCAACAAGGAAGGTTCTGGGCGAGCTAGCATATAAGCCAAGGTCAAAGGACCGATACGTCCAATCACCATAACAACAATCATGATGTATTTACCTGGCTCAGTCAGGTTCGCGGTTAAGCCAGCGGTTAAGCCAACCGTTGCAAAGGCTGAAATCACCTCAAACATGACTCGATCAAACGCTGCCTTTTCAGTAAGCATTAACAAAAACATCGCGGTGGTTAATAACGCCCCACTTACCACAATAATGGCCAATGACTTTGTTACCGCTTGCCAAGTCACAGTGCGCTTAAACATCACCACGTGCTTTTTCTGACGGAGGAAGGTCCACGTTGCGACAAAGGCTACTGCAAAGGTCGAAACCTTAATACCACCACCTGTTGAGGTAGAACCTGCACCAATCAACATCAGTACAATCATTACCAGCAACGCAGGCTGTGTGTACTGAGACAAATCCACACTATTAAAGCCAGCAGTACGAGCACTTGCCGACTGAAAAAATGCGGCTAGCCACTGTCCTTGAGTCGATAACCCTTCCATGGTTGCTGAGTTATTTCTTTCTAGCAGCCAGAACAATACCGTACCTACCAACAATAGAGTCGGAGTGGCGGTTAGCATAATCTTGGTGTGTAAATGAAGATGTCGAAAACCTTTACGCCAGTTACTCGATAGGTCGCCGACGACTGTGAAGCCTAGCCCACCGAAAATAAACAAGCCAGCTAAGGTGAAGATCACCAGCGGATCATCAACAAAACTCATCATACTGTCTGAAAACAGTGCAAAACCTGCGTTATTGAATGCAGATATCGCATGAAATAGAGCATAAAAACTGCCCGTTGACCATCCCATCTCAGGTACCCAGCGGAAGCAGAGCAATACAAAACCGATAAATTCAGCCACTAATGCAAAGATGATGATCTTCTTAACCAATTTACGAAGGTTAATCTTACGATCTTGGCCAAGCGCTTCTTTCGCGAGTGCTTGTTGTTTAAGGCTTAACCTAACACCGAACATGTAAAGCAGTACCGCAGATAGAGTCATCTGCCCTAACCCGCCGACTTGCATCAAGAACATCAGTAAGATTTTACCCGCCAAGGTGAAATGCTCACCGGTATCGACAACACCTAATCCTGTCACACTGATCGCCGAGGTTGCTGTAAACAGTGCATCCGTAAAACTTAGGCCTGTCACAGAAAATACAGGCATCGTCAACAATATTGCAGAGGGGATAAGTACGCCTAAGAAGCTCGTAAGGATAATCTTAGGTTCAGAGCCTTTACGTGGCTTTTTATCACTCTTAAGCGTGTAGAAAGTACCTTTTCGTTTTAACGAATTCATACTGTTACCTTATTGCCAATTACCAATTGCGTAGCTTTCTAGATAAGGTCTCTTTCGGCCCAGCGATGATCACCACATCCCCAATTTCTAAACTCACATCCAATTCTGGTGCTTTAGTGAGGTTCGGCCCTCGCTTGAAGCCAAGTACCTCAACACCATTTTCTTTACACAGCTTAAGATCGCCAAGTTTCTTACCCAACAGTTTAGAACCAATAACAATCTCCGTCATCGCTAAGCCACTGCCAAGGTCGATAAATTCGAGAACGCGTCTGTCCAGCATCTTACGAGCAACACGAATACCCATATCGCGCTCGGGCATGATGATATGGTCAGCACCAATCTTAGAGAGGATCTTGCCGTGGAACTTATCATTCGCCTTAACCCAGACTGCTTTTGCTCCAGATTCTTTCACCACCAAAGTCGTTAGAATGCTTGAGTTAACGTCAGAGCCTATCGATACCATCACCATATCGTAATCATCGAGTCTTAACTCTTTCACCGTCTCTTCGCTCGTGCAGTTCGCAACAATCGCTTGTGAAACAAAAGCCGCTGCTTCTTTCACTCGCTCTTCATCAATATCGACGGCCAGTACCTGTGCGCCTGAACTTTGTAGCTCTTTGCAAACAGATAAACCAAATCGCCCTAAACCGATAACTGCATATTGTTTGTCGCTCATTTGAAATCCTGTTTAGAAATTTTAATTACACGGGATAGCCAAACCTACATTAGTTTCTATCTCAAAAAAAGTTAGTTCTGCAAGAATAAGGTTATACTATTGTCATAATCGCTTGATTTATAAAGGTAGAGAACAACTCGAGTTTCTGCTAATTTCCAATTCATAATTTCTGCGGCAGCACACACAATGAATGAATTCATAACCCAAGTACAAACCTACATCAACCAGAGCCATAGTGATTGGGCAAACAGCGTCCTATTCATCACTATTGCGAGTTTTCTCGCTTGGGTAGCTTGGCGAATTATCCATAATCGCTTAGAAATTCTGGTTCAGAAAACCCCATTCCACTGGGACGACCTACTGCTAGAAGCACTAAAAACCCCTGTCAGCACGTTACTTTGGTGTTGGCCTGCTACTGTATCTGTCGGGCTCATCCTTCAAGACCAGTTTGGCAATGAAATCAACTGGTTAAAAACACTTAAGCACATATTAATTATCTGTACCTTCGTTTGGTTTACCTTACGAATGATCACTAACACAGAAGCCTATGTCTTAGAGCAAAAAACCAGAGACGAAACCACAGTACAAGCGATAGCGAAAGTCGCTCGCTTGTTCTTTATGGTGATGGGCGGCCTAACCATCATGCAGGCGTTTGGGCTCAGCCTTTCCGGCTTACTTACCTTTGGTGGTGTGGGTGGTTTAATCGTCGGTTTAGCCGCTAAAGATCTACTGTCGAATTTCTTTGGCGGCATGATGATTTACTTCGACCGCCCTTTTAAAGTCGGTGATTGGATACGCTCTCCCGATCGTCAAATCGAAGGTACTGTCGAACGCATTGGCTGGCGCATGACGATTATCCGCACTTTTGATAAGCGTCCTTTGTACGTTCCAAATTCGGTGTTCAGTAGTATTGTGGTAGAGAACCCATCGAGAATGTTGAATCGTAGAATCAATGAAACCTTTGGTCTTCGTTATCAAGATGCAGACAAATTGGCGCTCATTGTTGATGATGTAAGAACCATGCTCGAGAACCACCCAGATATTGATGCCAAACAGACGTTGATCGTTAACTTTGACAAATTTGGGCCATCAACACTGAACTTCTTTATCTATACCTTCACAAAAACGGTCAACTGGATCAGGTACCACAAAGTGAAGCAAGACGTTCTGTTACAGGTTCTGGCGATTATTCATAAACACAATGCAGACATCGCGTTCCCAACACAGACACTCAAGATTGACCCTCAAGACTTTTCTAATGTTCAAGGTCATAACAGCGTTCAAAGCCGAGTTGATAATCAGAATGTTAGCGATCCCAAAGATATGTTGAACTCCCCTACGGAAGGTCATCGATAGTCAACATCCTTCTTGGTTATCGATAAGTAATAAGCGTGAAGCGTGGTAATATGATGGCAGTATTCTAATGCACACAATTACCACTCTATGATTTTACCTGTCATCCTAGCTGGCGGCTCTGGAAGCCGCCTCTGGCCACTGTCTCGAGAGCTCTATCCTAAGCAATTCCTGAATATTGCTGGCGAACAATCGATGCTTCAGCAAACACTTCAACGCCTGCAAGGTATCGACGCACACCTAACGGATAGCAGCTGCGATGCGCCATTCATTATCTGTAATGAAGAGCATCGTTTTATCGCTGCTGAACAAATTCGCTCAACTAACGTCCTGCACAGTGGCATTCTATTAGAACCTGTCGGTAGAAATACTGCGCCAGCCATCGCACTTGCAGCCTTGCAAGCTTTGACCAAGTCTCATAGCACTAAAGGAGAAACGGCTGACCCAATCTTATTAGTGCTTGCTGCCGACCATCACATCGCTAAAACCTCTGAATTTCAACAATCGATTAACCGTGGTGTTGATTATGCAAAACAAGGCAAACTGGTGACATTCGGTATAACCCCAAATGCTCCAGAGACTGGCTATGGCTACATCAAACAAGGGCAACCTCTTGTCTCTAGTCTACAACTAGAAACCAACACTACAGACCAACCAACCCATTATGCTTACGACATTGAGTGCTTTGTAGAAAAGCCCGATAAAGCAACCGCAGAAGCATACATCCGCTCAGAACAGTACCTATGGAACAGTGGCATGTTCATGTTTAAGGCATCACGCTATCTTGAAGAACTCGCCGAACACCACCCCGAGATATTAGCGGCTTGTAAACTCGCTCTTGCAAAGCAAAATACCGACCTCGACTTTATCCGTATCGACGCTGAAGCATTCAAAAGCAGCCCAAGCGATTCCATCGATTATGCCGTGATGGAGAAAACCTCGCACGCAGCTGTGATCCCGATGGATGTCGGTTGGAATGATATTGGCTCATGGTCTGCTATCTGGGATGTAAGCGACAAAGATGAGCATAACAACGTCATTGAAGGTGACGTGTTAACCGTCGACTCTCAACACAACTACATTCATGCTGAAAACAAGCTAGTTGCTACTGTAGGTGTCGATAACCTGATTATTGTCGAGACCAAAGACGCTATATTGGTCGCAGATAAAGACAAGGTTCAGGGTGTTAAATCGATTGTTAGTCAACTAAGTCAAGCAGGTAGAACAGAGCATATTCATCACCGTGAGGTATTTAGACCTTGGGGTAAATACGATGTGATTGATTTAGGAAAGCGAGACAAAGTTAAGCGTATCACCGTAAAATCGGGTCATCAGCTTTCACTTCAGATGCATCATCATAGAGCGGAACATTGGGTAGTAGTAGCTGGCACTGCGAAAGTGACCAACAATGAGAAAACCTATCTGGTTGAAGAAGATCAATCCACTTACATCCCTTTAGGTCATATTCACAGCCTAGAGAACCAAGGGGATCTCCCACTCGAGATGATTGAAGTACAAACAGGCAGTCATTTAAGTGAAGGCGACATCATTCGATATCAAGACAGTTATGGGCGAGACGTGCGCAAGCAACAAGTCCACTCATCAAAGCACAACCAAACGAAATAAAGCAGCGACAAATCGATGAAACCAACATTAGACCTAAACTGCTTTAAGAACAACGATATCCGCGGCGTCATTGGTAAACAAATCAATGAGCCACTCGCCTACCTGCTCGGTAAGGCATTTGGCGAATACGTCCTATCCGCTAAGCCTGAAACCTCACTCGATGGTTTGGCGCAGGTAGTGATTGGTCGTGATAACCGCAAAACCTCCCTGTCATTACAAGAAGCCATGACCAAAGGCTTAATCGAGTCAGGGATTACCGTCATTGATCTAGGTATGACTGGCACTGAAGAGGTCTACTTTGCGACTCGTTACCTAAAAGCGATTGGCGGAATACAAATCACAGCCAGCCACAACCCAATCAATTACAACGGCATGAAAATGGTCGGTGTAGACGCTAGCCCTATCAGTAAAAACAGTGGTTTAGATGAAATCAAACGACGCATTGAAGAACTTAATCAAGAGCTGAACTGCAATTTACCGTTCGTTCATGCACAACCAAGTAACTCTAGTAGATCGAACAGTATTCTTGCTCCGTACGTCGAGCACCTACTCTCGTACATAACCCCATCAAAGCTGTCACCGATGAAGATTGTGGTTAATGCTGGGAACGGTGTTGCAGGACATATCATTGATGCTTTAGATAATAAATTTAACGAACTCGGTGTCCCTATCACCTTCATCAAAGTTCATCATAACCCTGATGGAAACTTCCCAAATGGTATTCCAAACCCTTTGATTAGAGAGAACCAAGCAGCCACTCGAGATGCCGTTTTAGAGCATTCTGCCAACCTTGGAATTGCTTGGGATGGAGACTTCGACCGATGCTTTTTCTTTGATGAGCAAGGCGATTACATCGAGGGTTATTACATTGTAGGGTTGCTTGCTGAAGCATTCTTGGTCAAACAGCCTAACACGACTGTATTGCACGATATGCGCATGACCTGGAACACAATTGAAATCGCAAAAACGCATGGTGGAAAAGCGATTGGAATTAAAGCAGGACACGCACTGATCAAAGAGAAGATGCGTGAAACGAATGCCGTCTATGGGGGCGAAATGAGCGCACACCATTATTTTCGTGATTTTGGATATTGCGATTCAGGCATGATTCCTTGGCTATTGGTTATCGAGCTGATGTCGAAAACTCAACAATCTCTTCACCAATTAACGAGTACTAGTATAGATAGATTCCCCTCTTCCGGGGAGATCAATCGAAGAGTCTCAGACCCAGAGCAGGTCATGGCTTGCGTGTTATCGCACTACCAAGATCATGCCGTTGAGATCGATCACACAGACGGAATCAGCATGAATATGGGCTCATGGCGCTTCAACTTAAGAAAGTCCAATACCGAGCCATTAATACGCCTTAACGTTGAAACCAAACAAGATAAAGCTTTACTGTCACTTAAAGTCGACGAGTTACTGTCTTTTCTCATTTAAGAATACAGACACTTCCAGTTTTCAACTAAGATCCACAAAAAAGCCCTTATTAGCTGTTGCTAACTAAGGGCTTTGAATTTTCAGTAGCTTAATCGCTGACTGTAATTAGTCTATTTGTTACGACGAGCTTCAACAGCATCTGCCAGCTGGCGAAGTACTGTTTCAGTGTCTTCCCAACCAATACACGCATCAGTAACAGATTGGCCGTACGTTGCAGCTTTGCCCTCAACCAGGTCTTGGCGACCTTCAACAAGATGAGATTCAATCATCACACCAAAGATAGCTTTGTCGCCACCAGAAATTTGTGCGCTTACGTCATCAGATACGTTCATTTGACGCTTAAACTGCTTAGAGCTGTTTGCGTGGCTGAAATCGATCATCACTTTTTGTGGAAGACCAGAAGCTGCTAGCTCTTCTTTAATCTTACCAACGTGTTCTGCGCTGTAATTTGGCTCTTTGCCACCACGTAGGATGATATGACAATCAGGGTTACCTGCTGTTTCAACGATAGCTGAGTGACCGTACTTAGTTACTGATAAGAAGTGGTGAGAAGCGCTAGCAGAGCGAATAGCATCTGTTGCAATCTTGATGTTGCCATCAGTACCATTCTTAAATCCAACTGGGCAAGATAGGCCAGAAGCCAGTTCGCGGTGAACTTGAGATTCTGTAGTACGTGCGCCGATTGCACCCCAGCTGATTAGGTCAGCAACGTATTGAGGCGTGATCATGTCTAGGAATTCGCTTGCCGTTGGCATGCCCATGTCAGTTAGGTCCAGCAGTAGCTTACGTCCTAGACGAAGGCCATCATTTAGCTTGAACGTATCGTTCATGTACGGGTCATTTATTAGACCTTTCCAACCAACAGTTGTACGTGGTTTTTCAAAGTAAACACGCATTACGATTTCAAGGTTATCACCAAGTTCGTCGCGCAACACTTTCAAACGTTTACCGTACTCAAGAGCAGCTTCTGTGTCATGAATAGAACATGGGCCGACAATAACAAGCAAGCGATCATCGCTCTCTTCTAAAATATTGTGGATCGCTTTGCGGCTTTCAAAGGTTGTAGAAGAAGCAACTTCTGTCGCTGGAAACTTTTCTAAAACAGCAACAGGGGGTAATAACTCTTTTACTTTGTTAATTCTTACATCATCAGTCTGGAACATTGCTTACTTCTTCCTTTTTTCTATCCTTGAGCTGAATGTACGTTGTCTCACGTCACTTTCTATCAGCACTAATCTTCTTGTTCCCTGTAACTTAACTAGTAAAAACTCTAGTTTCAATCACTAATTAAAAATAAACGCAATTTTTTTTGTGTTTTATATTTAAAACACCCTGTATACCATTATTTACACGCTATCGATTGCGTATTTTATAGCAAGGTAAGAAGAGCCATTCTTCAAGCTACATCATGCATGTAAAATTGTGTCGAACTCAAAAACAAAAAAGCTCACGTGATCAGCGTGAGCTTTTATTTAATTACATTCTTTTCAATGGCTTGACGACACTATCAAGCCCTTCAATTTTCAGAGCAAGGCACAGTTTCAATAAATCGCCGAGTTCACCAGACGGGAATCCCTTTTTATCAAACCACAGCAAATATTCTTCAGGTAAGTCAATCAGTGTACGACCCGCGTACTTTCCAAATGGCATCTGCATTCGAGCCAACTTAATCAGGTTCTCTTTCTCTAGCATTATTCGGTCTTTACTATGCGTCATCTATGTTGTGTAGAGTATCACCTAAACGTTCAACCCAATAGTTGATCGCGTCTTTGGCATCATCCAGCGAATCAATCATGGTTGAAAAATCTTTGTTACCCGCTTCACGGTCGATGGCTGCAAACAGTGGTGTGCCCTCTTGAGCATCACTGACCAATAACTCTACACTCGCACTCCCAACATTGGTGTGCTCACCAGTCGTGACCTTAGATATGGTTGACATCGCAAGGCCAAACGGCAGAACGCTGCTCGTTACAGCTAAGATCGGATTGGGCGTTTCAACGTTACTCAGAGCGATACTCAAGCGGAGCGTTTTTCCTGTCGGTTCATCGACAATCGTTTTATGAGGCGATATTTTATCTTCCAAGCGCGCAACCATGTGCTCAGTGAGTTCCTGAATCTCTTCCTGATCCAACGAACCTTCTTCTGCTAAAACAAAAATTTGGTCGATCACTACAGAATCGTAGTCATCTAACTTGGATTTCAAACGCTGCGCGTCACGTAGCCCAACCCTTGCCCAAACCAAGTCGACGCCTCCGTCAGGCCCAGCCTGAAAATCTTCGTAGCTGGTAAATTTAGTAGCGGTTCTAATTGGGCCGCCTGCACAACCAAGCAAGAAAATGCTGGTTGCAACAAGCAAAAGGACTTTTAAAGGGTTCATAACGCACTTAGTCAAAATTAAGGAATCTAATTAAGTATGACATACCCTATGTGAAAAGGTTGTAGAAAAAGGGGGTTAAAAATCAGAGCTAACTCTAAAATTAATCATGTTGAACAGTGTGTGCGTACTCTACAATTACCTGATTTCCTTCAATATAAGCATTTTGGATCTCACCATCAACACTCATTCTACTTTTCAGGTAGACCACTTTAGGCACCGATTCATTGACCTCTTTTAGCGAGGGGAATACATTCCTTGGTTCCAAATGAAGTAAACGACAAAAATGACTAATGAAAGACATGGTTAATGGCGTCTCCCCTCTTAGCACTCTTGAGAAATCAAGCTGGTTCATGCCTAGCTTTTTTGAAAACTCCATCTGCGTAATTCGCATTCTCGATTTTTGTGACATCCACGTTTGATACAACGCGTCTCTGTCTAGTTCTGTGAATTCCATACCAGCTCCTTTATATAATTCATACCAATCAATTGTCCGGTTTTTCATACATGGCGTGTCAGGGTTCGGTTAGTGGAAACCAAAGGTTTGGTTTTGATATGTGCACAATTGTTGTACAGAGCGAAGCGAAACAACCCAAAGTCATTCACTAAAACGATTAGATCAAATGCTTTCTTTATTTATATCAATAATTTATACGTTAACGAACTAAACATATAGCAAGTTAATTTGTATCAAGAATTAAAAGTTCGAGATTGGCATTCCACATTTCAATCGATTGATTCGCATTTATAAAACTGGTTGGCTACATTTCGATTGCTCAAACGCACTTCTGGCAAACTATTTGAAAGAATAGGACGCAAAGCCACCGGTCTGTCGACAAATATTCTGTCTATGATAGCGGGGCCGCCACTTAATAGAATCTAAGTGTAAATGCATGCCGGGGTGTTCTCTTTTTTGTCGGCCAAATACAGTAAGGACAAATAATGAAACAACTCCAAAAAAAATCACTCATCGCGCTATCGCTTCTTAGCGTAAGCGGTGCAAGCTTCGGTCACGGTTATGTCTCGGCATACAACAATGGCGTAGCTGAGAGCCGTGTTGCCCTATGTAAGTTCCCTGCGAGTGATACGCAAGAGAGAAACACCAACTGTGGTGGTATCCAATACGAACCACAAAGTGTAGAAGGCCCTGAAGGCTTCCCAGAAGTTGGCCCTGCTGATGGGAAAATCGCCAGTGCGCAATCTTCTTTAGCAGCAGCACTAGACGAACAAAAGGCAGACCGCTGGGTTAAACGCCCTATCAAGTCTGGTTCTCAATACTTCGAGTGGACATTCACAGCTAACCACAAGACTCGCGATTGGAAATATTACATTACTCAACCCGACTGGAATCCAAACCAGCCGTTGGCTCGCAGCTCTTTTGACTTAACGCCATTCTGTGTTGTTGAAGGCAATATGGAACAGCCACCGATGCAAGTCAGTCACTTGTGTAATGTGCCAGAGCGTGAAGGTTATCAAGTGATCCTTGCCGTATGGGATGTGGGTGATACTGCAATGGCTTTCTACAACGTTATCGATGTGAAGTTTGATGGCGACGGCCCTATCATCCCGGATTGGGATCAAGGCGGTCAAATCAACCCAACACAAGACCTGAATGTTGGTGATGCTGTTTATACTCGCGTATTCGACCAATCCGGTGAGAACGCTTCATACAGCACTGAGCTTGTGATTGAAAGTACTGAGCAAGGCAAAGCCAATAACTGGTCTTACGCTCTTTCTTCTAAAATCAATCAAGAGCAGACGCAAATCAAAGCAGGTCAATTGAACGACCAAGGCGATTTTGCGCCAGTATACGGCACGAACCCTGTTTATCTAAGAGCAGGTTCTGGCTTTAACAGTGTGGAAATCGGCTACAAGATTGACACTCCAGAACCAGAGCATGAGCTAGAAGTAACAGGCTTAGAATCAGAGTACATTATCGATGAGAGCCAACCTACTCAGCTTGACCTTACGCTAGCGGCAACAGGCGATATTCAAGCTGAGCTTACCGTGTACAACCATCACCGTGAAGCACTTGCCTCTCAGAAATCGGACCTAACAGACGGACAAGTTGAAGATATTCAACTGACTCTTTCTAAGTCTGAAGCTGGTCACCACATGCTTGTGGTTGTGACGAAAGATGACCAAGGTAACTTAGTGGATCAGAACACGCTTGATTTCCACCTAATGGACGAGCAAACACCGCCACCAGCAGGCGACTACGACTTCGTGTTCCCAGAAAGCATTGAGTCTTACACAGCAGGAACAAAGGTTCTAAGCAGCGATGGTGGCGTTTATCAGTGTAAAGAGTTCCCATACTCTGGCTACTGTGTTCAATGGGCTCCAACAGCAACTCAGTACGAACCAGGTGTCGGTTCACACTGGCAAAGTGCTTGGAACAAAGTGGACTAAGTACTCGCTAGATACTTACTTTGTATTGGGTGAGTTTTAGTCATCAACCAAACAAAAGCGGATGCCCAGAGCATCCGTTTTCTTATTCAGCAACAGCAGAAATGCGGTTATCAAAGTAGATAGTGGTCTGCCAACAGAGCCACAAACAAGATCATGAGATGATAGATGGAGAACTTAAAGGTCTTCATGGCCATATTGGGTTCATCACGATATTTCAGTACCCAAGCGTGATAAACAAACCCGCCGTTGAGCACCAATGAAGCGCTCAGATATATCCAGCTGCTCATGCCAACCAATACAGGCAATATACACACGATGCTAAGCAAAAAGGTATACAGAAGAATAGACGTCTTGGTGTATTCGATTCCGTGAGTCACAGGTAACATGGGGATGTTCACTTTGGCATACTCATCACGACGATGAATTGCCAACGCCCAGAAATGAGGAGGTGTCCAAATAAAGATGATCATCACCAACAACCAAGCATTTGAATGCAGCTCGTTGGTGACTGCCGTCCAGCCCAATAACGGTGGCATTGCGCCAGCTATCCCTGCAATTACGATGTTCTGTGGCGTCGCTCGCTTCAAGTACATGGTATAGATGACCGCATAGCCCAATAAACTTGCAAAGGTTAGCCAAGCCGTGAGTTGATTGACCCACACCACTAACGTAGCGAACCCAAATAAGCCGATACCTGCTGCAAAGCTAAACACACGCACACTACTCAGCTCACCGGATGGTAAAGGGCGTCGATTTGTTCGAGTCATCTGGCCGTCGATCTTTTTATCGATCAAATGGTTAAACGCAGCCGCTGAACCTGCCATTAACCCTATCCCAATCATTCCGAACAGAGTTTGTTGCAAAGGCAATCCATTCGGCACGGCCAAACACATCCCAACCAATGCTGTCAGCAACATCAAAGCCACCACTTTAGGCTTAGTCAGCGTTAAATAAACTTTCCAAGTGGCTTTGTTTTTTTCAGCCTTTTCGTTACTTAAAGTTATGTCATTATTGGCTGTTATCTTATGAGTTAAGGCTGCGTCTTGAGCCACCACTTCATACTGTGTTGACGTTCTACTGACCATGATTACCTCCTTGTAATACACTGTTCTTCACCAAGCTCTCACTCGGTTTGCGTTGCCACACCACAAAATTGGTTACAACCATGCTGATGAGCAACATTGCTGCGACTAGGTTATGCAAAACCGCAACTGAGATTGGCAGGTGAAACCATACATTACTGATCCCAAGGCTGATTTGAGTAAACAACACTATTGCGACAATCATGCTCAGCTTTTGGTGAGGCACTTGGCCAAACTTCCATAACTGGTACACGACCATCAGCACCGTTAATGTCGCCACAATAGCCCCGAACCTGTGCATGACATGTATGGTAAGCCTCGCGGGATACTCCAACACACCAAACTCATAGTTATCGTGTCCGTGTTGAGCAAAATCGAACGCATTTTTGAAATCGAGGTAGCTCATCCAGTTACCTTCACAAATAGGCAATTGGGTACACACCAAAGCGGCATAGTTTGACGATGTCCAACCACCAAGCAGTATCTGCCCAACCACAATGAGTAACCCAAACAACGCCCAAAATTTAAGTGTTGGAGAATAAGAAGCCTCGCCAAAACGGCTTTGGAATTGAGACAAACGGCAGTAGAGCAGACACAACAGTGACAGCAACGTGAAGCCCCCCATCAAATGCGCCATAACCACAACGGGCATCAACTTAAGAGTCACCGTCCACATTCCAAGCAAAGCCTGAAAAATCACAGTGGCAGAGATAAGTAATGGAAGACCAACTGGTGTGATGTTCTTTTTAATACACCAAGCTACAACGACAAAGATAAGCAACCCTAATGTTCCTGCAAAGTAGCGATGGATCATCTCTATCCACGCTTTGTCTGCTTCAAGAGCTCGCTCTGGAAATTGCAGATTGGCTTGACTCACCGCTTGGGCATCAGACGGAACGGTGGTCTTACCGTAACAACCCGGCCAGTCAGGACAGCCAAGGCCAGCATCAGACAAACGGGTATAAGCGCCGAGCACAATCACGGTAAGGGTTAACAAGATAGTTAATCTCATCATGTGCATGAGTAAATCAGGGGCTTTATTCTGCATCGTTTATCTCCCTATACTTATTCCCTTTTCGCTAACAACACTCAGCATTAACGCAATCTGCTAAAGCTCATCAACTCAAGCTTATCAACTTAAGCTGATTAACTACCCAACTCGTGACAGCTTGAGTAGCTTTCTTAAATCATGAATCATGCCTTTAGATTGGCTGACTAGCTGCGAAGGATCAGAAACACTTTTGTATTCCATAACCAATTGCCCGAGTGGGTCAATTATGACAATGGAAGCTGGTGCAAACTCAGTACTTAATTGATCACCACCTGCTAACAAAGATAAATCAGGCTTGTTGAGCGAACCCGACAACGAGTTACCTTCTGAGACGAAAACAACGGCGGTCACTCGCTCTTTGTTTTTCCCTAACGCTAAGTAGCTTTGATTCAAATAATGAAGCTGTTGTTCACACAAGCTTTCGCACTCCATCGGTGCGATATAACCCACAACCCAACCCTCTCCTGCCATGGGTACCGTTACGCCGAAATCCGCTAGTGTGGTTCTTGGTTCGACCAATTCGCCGGAGTTAGTGACACCTGAGGTGTACCAATTCTGGTCCAACACGGTTTTGGCAATAATCGCAGGCAAAGCAAAAATCAAAACTAATCCGATTAATACCAGACGCCCCTTAGTTCTTCGGTTTTTAAGCTCGGCCATGTTTGCATCGGTACTTTCCCTGTTCATTTGTACTTGAGATTTATCCATCTTTCTTCCTTGTTGTAGGCGCTGCCTTTCAATCGCTATTTCAAGTGCCTACTTCTTATTGATGTGGCTATTTTTCTTAAAATATTGGAACCCAATCAACAACATCAAAAACAGAAGTACAGCAGCCATTACAAACCATTGAAACGAGTAACCAAAGTGCTTCTCAGATTTCATCGCCGTCGGTCGCCATAACAACTCATAAGGCCAGGAATCTAAGCTCTGAGGTTGGAAGACAAAAGGCAGCACTTCTTGCCCTGTGTACTTTGATAACGCTGCTATGTTTAGGTTTTGGATTCTATTCGGTGCCGTGTTTTCTAAACCCAACTCATGACTTAAAGGATTAACTGAGCGTGTATACAAGCGCCCTGACATTTTGGTTGGTACAGTGATGCTTCCTAATTGCGGCAGTTCTCTTCTGTCATTACTTGCCGGAACAAACCCAAGATCGATCAACAACTGTTTTTCAGCCACTAAGGACTGGTTTTCATCTTCAAGACGAACCTTACCCAACATGTAAATCACATACCCTACCGTTCCTTGGTTTATCTGGTTGTCTAACAAGAGTATCAAGCCACTCGTATTGACTAATTCAACATCAGCCTTCACCCCGTTTAGGGTTTGAGGATTTAATGACTCTTGACCAGATAAACCCAGCTCTCGCAACTCAGAAATAACGACACCTAAAGGTTGTGACGATAGCTGTGCTCTCTCTGTTAATTGCTGTTCATAACGTAATTTCTCGTTACCACGATCGAGTTGCCACAAACCTAACTTGATTAAAGCGCCGACTGAAACCACAGTTAAAACAACCGCAATCCAAAAACCTTTACTGCGGAACTTGTGTTCATCATCAATCAATCGGTTTGGAGTTATCACTATGGCGTCATCTACCTTTGTTCTGTTATTTAAAGTCGTATTGGTCGCTTTGCTGCTTTTTATCGCTTTCAATTTGATGAAAGGTCTAATCCAAATCGCCTCGGGCAAACACAATGGAAAAAGGCTCAGTCACTTCTTGGGGCGTCGTGTCATGTGGTCAGCCGTTGTCGTGCTACTTTTATTACTTGCTTTGGGATCAGGAGTGATAACTCCCAACCCTCGCCCCTATTAATCCCCTATAGGCTCAACCGTTAAAGCACATAAACAAATACAAACAGGCCTAACCAAACAACATCAACAAAGTGCCAATACCAACTGCCCGCTTGAAACGCAAAGTGGTCTTTCGGAGTGAAATGGTCTTTCGCAACCCTTGCCAGCAACACAATCAAAAAGATCGTTCCTAAACAGACATGCAAGCCATGGAATCCGGTCAACAAGAAGAAGGTGTTGCCATAGATACCAGACTGAAGTGTCAGCCCCATCTCTTGATAAGCGTGAAGGTACTCTTCAACTTGGAAGAACAGGAAGAAGCCTGCCAGAACAATGGTTATCTCCAACCAGACGATCAAAGCCATACGCTTATTTTGTTCAAGACTGATATGTGCCATGTGCAGCGTCACAGAGGAAAGCAGCAGAATAATGGTGTTCTTAAGCGGGATACCTTGCCAAGGCATGGCTTGTGTCGTTACGCCATCAGGGGTAGTCGTTAGTGGCCATATTGATTGGAACATCGGCCACAATACTTCATGGGTCATTTCATTATTACCCGCGCCACCAATCCAAGGCACAGAAATCATTCGAGCATAGAAAAGCGCGCCAAAGAAAGCGCCGAAGAACATGATTTCGGAGAAAATAAACCAACTCATTCCTTGTCTAAAAGAACGAGAAATCTGCTCAGAATAGAGACCACTCAATGATTCTGTGATCACGTTGCTAAACCAACCTGCGAGCATGTAAAGCAGCACTGCAAACCCGACTAACAACACCGCTTTGCCAAATACTCCACCTGCGGCGTCGGTGCCCATGTTTTGCACCGTCAAGCCAGCGCCAACCGCGACCAAAAACAGCGCTACAGCACCCACTAATGGCCAGTGACTTTGATGTGGAACGAAATAAACTTCCTTTTTAGAACTCATCGCTCAACTCCTTATGTTGATACTGGTTCTGTAAATCCCTAGTTACTTGCGAGTACGTTAGGCTCAGATTTATTGGCCGCTGCACCCACCTCATTCGTGATATTGAATAACGTGTAAGAGAGCGTAAGCGTATGTAACGATTCTGGAATATCTGGCTCAATGTAAAATATCAATCCCATTTCGGCACTCTTGTGCCCGTCCAATGGCTGTTGATTAAAGCAAAAGCATTCCATCTTATTGAAATAAGTTGCCCCCATACCTGGAGAAACCGATGGTACGGCTTGGCCGACCAATGAGGATCCAGAAAGGTTTTTGGCAATGTAGTTAGTTTGAACCACCTCACCAGGATGAACCTCTAACACTCGAACCTCAGGCGAAAACTGCCATGGCATATCTGGCTTGATGTGGGACATGAATTCGACTCGAACCGAACGAGAGTAGTCTGGCTGCATTCCCTGAGGTTGCACCGCTGAAACAGTATTAGTTTTGCCATTGATCCCTAAGGCCTCACACATCACATCGTAGAGCGGCACCAAAGCGAAACCGAAGCCAAACATCGCAACCACGCTCAACACCAAGTAGCCCGTCAGCTTTTTGGTCGATCGCTTATTAGACAGGCGCTTGGGTTGGGTTTTATCTTGATCGCTTTGCTTATCATTCATGGTCCTGTCCTCTAATCCACTTTCGGTGGGTGAGTAAAGGTGTGGTGAGGCGCAGGGCTTGGTACTGTCCATTCAAGACCTTCAGCTCTATCCCAAGGTTTGCTTGGTGCAGGTTCTCCCCCTCTTACGCACTTAATCGCTAGCCATAAGAAAATCAGCTGAGACAACCCAAAGGCAAAGCCACCAATCGACACGACTTGGTTAACGTCAGCAAACTGAATCGCATAATCAGGAATACGACGCGGCATACCCGCTAGCCCTAAAAAGTGCATAGGAAAGAACAGTACATTGACTGAAATCACCGACGTCCAGAAGTGCCATAGGCTGAGCTTGTGGTCGTACATATGCCCTGTCCACTTAGGCAGCCAATAATAGGCGGCAGCCATAATCGAGAACACGGCACCTGTTACCAGAACATAATGGAAGTGCGCCACAACAAAATAAGTATCGTGATATTGGAAATCAGCTGGCACGATAGCGAGCATCAATCCAGATAACCCACCAATCGTAAACAAAACAATAAAGGCAATCGCAAACAGCATTGGGGTTTCAAAGGTCAAAGCCCCCCGCCACATGGTCGCCACCCAGTTGAAGACTTTCACACCGGTCGGCACCGCTATCAACATGGTGCAATACATGAAGAACAGTTCAGCAAATACTGGCATACCCGTGGTGAACATGTGGTGCGCCCAAACCAAGAATGACAACAGTGCGATACTACAGGTCGCATAAACCATCGAGTGATAACCAAACAGGCGCTTACCACTGAATGCTGGAATGATGGCTGACACAATACCAAAAGACGGTAAGATCATGATGTACACTTCGGGGTGCCCAAAGAACCAGAATATGTGCTGGAACATCACCGGGTCCCCACCACCAGCGGCATCAAAGAAACTAGTCCCAAAGTATTTGTCAGTCAGTACCATAGTCACAGCCCCGGCGAGCACGGGCATCACGGCTATCAGCAAGAAAGCGGTAATTAACCAAGTCCATACGAACATCGGTAGCTTGAACCAAGTCATGCCCGGTGCGCGCATGTTCACTATGGTTACGATCACGTTAATCGCCCCCATGATCGAACTGATCCCCATAATATGAACTGAGAATACGAATAGCGCGGTACTGTCTGGGCCATAAGTTGTCGAGAGTGGCGCATAAAAGGTCCAACCAAAACTCGGGCCGCCCCCTTCTGTAAACAAAGATCCGATTAAGATTAGAAACGCAAAAGGCAAGATCCAGAAACTGAGGTTGTTCATTCTAGGCAGCGCCATATCTGGTGCACCGATCATCATCGGAATCATCCAGTTAGCCAAACCCGTAAATGCTGGCATCACGGCACCAAACACCATGATTAAACCATGGACGGTAGTCATCTGATTGAAGAAATCTGGCTCAACAAGTTGTAAACCCGGTTGGAACAGCTCCGCACGGATCACCATCGCCATGGCGCCACCGGTTAAGAACATTGCAAAACTGAACCAAAGATATAATGTACCGATGTCTTTATGGTTGGTTGAATACAGCCAACGAGCCCAACCTTTAGGTGCCGCATGTGAGTCGTGATCATCAACAGGCAAATCATTATTGCCCAAGGTGCCTTCCACAGAATGGCTCAGTACTTGATCTTCTGCTGGAGCCGATTTCACCGGCTTATTGATTGGTGAACTCATAACTGATCCTTAGCATCATTTTGTGCATCATCCGTTGAGCTTTCAGAACTGCCTTCTTGCTTGGCTTTATAAGCGTTCACATCTGAAGCCTGAACAATATCGCCGGTGTCATTACCCCAAGCGTTTCGTTGATAAGTCACTACCGCTGCGATCTCTTTCTCAGTTAACTGATTATCGAACGCTTGCATCGCCGTACCGCCACGACCATAAACAATGGTGTCGATATGAACATCCGCATCACCAAGGGCAATAGGACTTCCTTTGATGGCAGGGAATGCTCCAGGAATGCCCTCACCGTTTGCTTGGTGACAAACCGCACATCGAGTTTTGTAAACCTCTTCACCGATGGTATTCAACTCCGCCAAGGAAAGTGACGCATCTAATGCATCTTTTGCGGCTTGTTGTTCGGCTATCGCTAACTCTTTCTGCTCCGCTAGCCATGCGTCAAACTCATCTTCTTCCATGGCATGCACCACGATCGGCATGAAACCATGGGCACGACCACACAACTCTGCACACTGCCCTCGGTACACACCGGGCTCATCTATCTTAGTCCAAGCCTCATTAATAAAGCCCGGAATGGTATCTTTCTTAACGGCGAATGCTGGCACCCACCATGAGTGAATCACATCATCGGAAGTCATCAAGAAACGGACTTTACGGTCTACAGGCAGTACCAGCGGCTTATCAACTTCTAGCAGGTAATGCGCGCCTTTCACTTCGAGGCCTTCAATCTCTTTGTCACTGGTCGCTAGAAGGCTGAAAAATTCGACGTCTTCACCAAAATAGCTGTAATGCCATTTCCATTGTGACCCGGTGATTTTAACGGTCAGATCTGATTGGGAGGTATCTTCCATCGCTATTAAGGTTTTGGTGGCGGGTATCGCCATAGCGATGAGAATGATGATAGGGATGATGGTCCAAAGAATTTCGACTTTCGTGCTTTCGTGAAAATGGGCAGCAACTGCGCCCTTCGATTTCCTGTGCCTCAAAATCGAATAAAACATCACACCAAAAACAACAAAGGCAATCGCACAACAGATGTAGAAGATCAGCATATGAAGTTCATACACCTTACCACTGATCTCAGTGACGCCTTGAGTCATGTTGTAATCACTGCTAGCGTGCACTAAAGGCGATACTAAAAGCACAACAAAACTCTTCAAAAGCCACGCTAGCCTAACCAGTAATCTTTTCAAAAGATCTCTCCTTGTCCTTCCTAATTAGATACTTGCGACCTAAATGTCGTTGCGAACTGGACAACATTCATTGTTATTCCGGCTACACATGAAAAGGCTGAATCTCAATCTACAACTCACATGGAACTAGCCTGTGAGCAGGCTACTGACCTCATATAAACCCAAGAACTAATACGGTTCAAAAGCGTTGGAGGTTTCCATGAAAGATTCAAAAACGGCGAATTTGTTAAATTTTGTTATATTTATGTAAAAGGCTAGTTAGTGATATCCAATTATTCAAGGTAAGTTTACTTACTAAACAGTCAATTATTTGAAGTGGCTTAATCTACGTGCCCTCGTGCCGTTGGAATTTATTTTATATCGAGTTTTACGATTGCTTTCATGGAAATGAGAATTAATATCACTTAAATTAAATCAACGGTAAGTCATACAGACATTAATAGGTTTAGTGATTATGCAAGATGCAATGAATTGGTTAGCGAGAGACCCAGATCCAAGAACTCGTGAAGAACTTCAACACCTCATCGATGAGGGAATGCACGACGAACTTGAAGACCGCTTTACTCAACGATTAGAGTTCGGAACGGCAGGACTTAGAGGCAAAGTTGGATGCGGCCCAAATCGAATGAACCGTTTAGTCATACAGGAAACAGCAACCGGGCTCGGCCACTACTTAATCGAACATATCGCTAATGCGACCATCCGCGGTGTGGTCGTCGGTTATGACGGCCGTTTAGATTCAAAGCAGTTCGCGATTGATACCGCTTCCGTACTCACGGCTTTAGGCATTAAGGTTTATCTAACCTCGAACGTCGCGGCGACCCCTATCGTTGCTTTTGGTATTGAGCACTTCAACGCCGCAGCTGCCGTTGTGGTGACGGCCAGCCACAACCCACCAGAATACAATGGTTTCAAAGTGTACTGGGAGAATGGCGCTCAAATCATTCCTCCTCACGACGCGGGTATTGCCGCTGAAATCGATATCGCATCAACCAAGCCGCTCCCTTTAATGAGCCTAAGTGACGCTGAAACGCAAGGTAAGTTGGTGTGGTTAACTGAAGGCTATTATCAAACCTACCGCGCTGCGATCAATCAGAGCCCATACGTGAGTGACGAGATCGAATCGGCGAACACCACCATCACCTATACCGCAATGCATGGTGTCGGCGCACAAATGGCTGAGGATCTACTTCATGATTCTGGTTTCCATAAGGTATTCAGCGTTGCAGAACAAAGAGAGCCCGATGGTAACTTCCCGACCGTCAACTTCCCGAATCCGGAAGAAAAAGGCGCGATGGATCTGGTGGTTAACCTAGCCAAAAGTGTCGATGCCGACATTGCTTGTGCCAACGATCCAGATGCAGACCGATTTGCGGTTGCAGTGAGAACAGATGATGGCTCTTACAAAATGCTAACAGGTGACCAAGTCGGCGTGCTATTCGCTCATTATCTACTCTCAAAGCCGCATACCAAAAACCAATTAGTTGGTAACAGTATCGTATCTTCAACCTTACTTGAAAAAGTGGCTCAATCTCATGGTGCGACTTATTTCCAAACGCTGACAGGTTTTAAATGGTTGGCGAATATTGGCATGCAATTAGAAGATGATCAGAACGAGTTCTTGTTTGCCTATGAAGAAGCGCTAGGCTACACAATTGGTACTCAAGTACGGGACAAGGATGGGCTGTCTGCCATCGTTGTTTTCGCTCAACTGGTTGAAGAGCTCAAATCTCAAGGTCGAACGGTCTGGGATCTTCTTGCTCAGATATCGTTGGAACATGGTGTACACACCAACGCACAACGCAGTATCGCGCTTGACCCAGATTCACCATCGATTGGTTCTAAGCTCCGCTCGGCACAGCCTAAAGCAATCAACGGTGTCGCTATCTCTGTAATTGAAGATTTGCAGTCTTCTTTACGCTTCGTCATTGGAGGCAATACTGAAGCCATTAACCTGCCTGCAAGTGACGTACTCATCTATCATCTCGAAGATGGTTCACGCATTATCGTAAGACCTTCCGGTACTGAGCCAAAAGTTAAGGTCTACTATGAGACGGTGACAAAATTTGAAGGGACAGAAACCTACGAAGACACTCGCCTGCGCGGTGAGAAGTACATGGAGAAACTGATTGAACAACACCAACAAGAGTTGAATTCATAGCGATTTAGCGCGTTCAACATGTAACGGTTAAATATAAAAAATGGACGCTCGTAGCGTCCATTTTTGTCTCAGCGGCTAACCACGAGAAGATGTCTGATTTGATTCGTCTACGAAGTAAAGAAAGAAGACAACATCCAGATAGCTAACACGATGAAAACTCCGCCCATGACTTTCTGTTGATAGGTACGAAACTTCGCGTTTTCTACGAGAGATTTACCAATCGTACCCACTAACGCCACCAGCAAAAAGTTAAACGTTAAGCCGAGAAAATTCAGTAATAAACCCAGAACAAGCATCTGCTGACCGGAAGTCGCTTCAATATTCGTCGACACAAACTGAGGCAGAAACATCACAAAGAAAACCAAGGCTTTAGGGTTAAGCAGGTTGCTGATCAGCGCTCGTTGATAATAGGCTTTTGCAGCAAAATTATCGTTTAACTCCGGCGCATTACCCTGCTCTGTTCGCAGGCAATCCCAACCCATCTTCAACAAGTACGCGCCGCCTAACAAATGGAGAGCTTTAAGCGCTATTGGGCTCATTGCGATCAACGCTGATACACCCATGGCCGCTAATACTGTCAGAATGATTCCAGAAGTCGCATTACCTAGGCTTGCAAACACGCCGACCTTACGGCCATAGCTCATGCTTGAACTCGCAATCAGTAACATATCAGGGCCAGGTAAAAGAAGAAGTGCAACAACGGCAGTCAGGTAGACAGGTAAAATGGTTAAGTCGATCATGAGGGTCAGCATTGATAAAAACGGAGGCGGATTTTATATCAATTACTAACACCCTTCCAGATGCAATCAGTTGTTCGACGTTTATTTAATCGAATTAAAAACCAAAATTAAGCGACAAAGCCAATTTATTAACTAAATAGAAAAGACTAATTAACTTGCTACCCATTCGATCTCAATCAATGTCGTATCGCCACACTTTAGGCGACCAAGGAAGATATCGCCTCGATGTACGGCCCCAACACCTTTTGGCGTACCTGTCATCACAACATCGCCGTCTAGTAAGGTGGTATAAGAAGACAGCTCTTCTAGGATAGTTTTTGGAGAGTAAAGCATCTGCTCAACATGTCCTTTCTGAACACGAACACAGTTAATAAATAATTCTAGGTTTAAGTCAGAGAGATCAAAATTATCAACGGGAACAAAGCGACTAAAGACAGCGGAACCATCAAAGGCTTTGGCACGCTCCCAAGGTAAACCTTTGGCTTTTAAACTGCTTTGCAACTCACGCTTGGTAAGGTCTAAGCCGAATCCCACAGCAGAGTATTCACCGTTTTCAACAATAAAACAGATCTCTGCTTCGTAGTGCAGCGCTTCTTGATGAAACGAAGAAAGAGAGGAAGTCACGCTGGTGCTTGGTTTATTAAACACCACCATAGAGTCAGGGATCGCGTTGTTAAGTTCTTCAATGTGATCGACATAGTTACGCCCAACACACAGTACTTTTGTTGGGGTTGCTGTTCGTCTCGAATTCATCAGCTGTTCCTGATCGACAACACTGCTCATAGTTTATCCCTGAACTATTTTTAGAGAACAGAGTTTAGCGCATCATAAAATGAGAGTCTTCGACAAGATGATTACCGATCTCTAAATTCTGATCTTTAGCTCAATTAAATGATTTAAATACTTTTATCCGAAGATCGCGACATATAAGAACTGATGACAAGAGCCATAGCTACGTAGATAAAATGAATAGTTGGGGAGCATGAAGGAAAAGCTAAAACAGATACGTATAGAACGAAAGAAGCCCTCTCAAACCAAAAGGCTTGAGAGGGCTTAGCATGGTGTCTAGGACAGTATCCTAAAAGGTAAGTTTAAGGAGTAAACACTATGCTAAATTAGTCTGCGACTTATAGGTAGTAACGAGCACCAAGTAGCCACTGGTCGTCAGCTTTTTCTTTGTACACGCCAGAACCTTGTAGGTCGAACTGGTAACCAGCAAAGCCTACGAACTGAGATGTGAAGTTGTACTCAGCTTGTAGAGCAGTTGTAGCAAATACTGTTTCACTCATCTTGTCGTCTTCTACCGCTTCGTAGTTAACGCTTAAGTTCAGGCTGTTAGAAAGTGCGTAAGAAGCAAGTAATTCAACTGCAACTGTCTCTTCTAAAGCAACACCAGCGCTTGAGTTCATGTAGTTATTCATAGCATAAACACCAGCTAAGAATAGACCTTCAGAACCGTAAGAACCGTAAGTAGCACTCACTACGTTAGAATCAGCGGTTTTAGAACCACCGCCAATGTTACCAAATGTAACATCACCAGTGTTGTATGCGTAGTTTGCTGTGAAATCAGCAATTGCGTAGTTCAATGCAATTTGAGCACGGTTACCGTATTTGTTTGTGTTTGTATCTGAAACTTTATCAGTCTTGCGGCCTTGCCATGCAACACCTACGTTTAGAGAACCAGCGTTACCAAAATCGATAGCATTGCCGTAACTCACCATCTCTTCGCCACGACCAGTACCTAGGTTACCGTGATCGTCGTAGATGAAGTCATTCGCGAATGCGATTGGCATATCTGCAACACCAGCAACGTTGTAGTAAGGTGCCCATTGAGTACCTACTGCTGCACGGCCATAATCGTCGTGAGAAAGGCCAACGTAACCAAGACGAGTTGTGAATGACTGATCACCACCGTCTAGCATGTTTAGCGCCCATTCACCTTTAGCATCAGCAGTAAAGCCGTTACCAAGTTCATGAGTTGCACCGAAGTTGATACGTGGAGAAACAGTTTCTACACCGATGTCGTCGCTGTTAAGGCGGTCATCGCTGTTTACATCACCAACTGCAACTGAAACGTGGCCGCCAACAGAGAATGTTGTGCCGTCTTCGTTGTAAAGTTCTACTGCAACTGCCTGTGTACCAAATACTGCACCAGAAATTGCTAGCGCTAAAAGTTTCTTATTCATTTGTCATGTCCATTATGTAACTGGGTGAGTTATTCACTAACAACCTCGTGCTTACGGAGAAGTTGTTACCTGCATTTAACAAGTAGGCAAACCCTAATATACGAATGACAAGAAAGTTGCATTAAAATATATAAAATAAAAAAAATCGCACTATAAAAAACAAAAATACCCTTTAAAACAGTTGATTAACACGACAATTGCTGAGATCTCCTTTCATTCTTTGAGATAAATACTTTGATTATTTTTGATTTTATAATCACTAAAAAAGCATTAAAAATCTAAACCCAAGGTAACTCATCAGACCATCGAGAGGCTCGCCTTTGCCTTTGAAACATTTTGTAACACGTAGAGCTCAGCTGAAATATTTAGCTTTGTGAAACAAATCCCAATATGAGCTAGGAAAAATCGTTCAATAGAAAGTTCATTAGAGAAAAACAAAAAAAGGGCAACCAATCAGCGACTGGTTGCCCTTCATAACTCATCATTGAACTCTTATTTGAAGCAAACCTCAGCCCAACGAGCTAAACCTGCAGTTACTGAACCGAAGTAATTACCACTCACAATCGGTACATTCGGCACAGCTTGTTGTACGGCTTCACGAAGTATCGGTGATCGAGCGGAACCACCCGTCATGTAGATTACGTCTGGCTTTTTCTGGCCTTGTTGAATCGCTTCTTTAACCAACTCAATCATCTTAGACTTTGGTGTTTCAATCGCTTCAACCATCTGTTCGACTGAGATAGCTACCTCGACCAGTTCAGAGGCAACATTAATCGCAGCACGATATTGAGGGGATTCTGCCAGCGCAATCTTGGCCTCTTCCGCTCTACGCACAATACCGTAACCCAAAGTGTCGTGATAAACCTTCATCAAACGTTCTAGCTTTTGAGGCTCTGACGCTTCTTTACGAAGTAATTTTAATGCCGCTAGGTTTTCTCTTGAATAGAAGTTCTTTTGAGCTTCAACATTATTAATCGCAATTGGGTTCCAGAATTGAGTCAGTGGCATATCAATACCCGAAATGCCTTTGCTGCCCATACCAAAAGGTGACATCAGTTGTTTGAATGCAAGATAGATATCGAGGTCATTCCCCCCTACCCTTTGCCCACTGTGTGCCAACAAGCTCTGGGTACGATCCGCTTTACCAGACCACGTTGGTCCCATTTCTAATAATGAGCAATCGGTGGTACCACCGCCAATATCAACAACCAATACTGTTTGGTTTTCAGTTAATGTGCTTTCGTAATCAAGGCCTGCGGCTACGGGCTCAAATTGAAAAGCGATATCAAGGAAACCGGCACGCTTAGCTGCGCGAGACAGTATGTCTTCAGCTTGTCTGTTCGCCTCTTCACCACCTCGACCGTGGAAGTTAATTGGTCGGCCGATAACAGCTTGCTTGATCTGCTCTTGAGTCGTGAGTTCGGCTTGATTCTTGATATTTGCCATCATGGCGCACACTAAATCTTCGAAAAAGCTCACCTGCACATCATGCAGTCCACTCGCGCCAAGGAAAGATTTAGGGGACTTAACATAATAAACATCGCGAGGGTCTTCTAAATATAAGTCCAACGCAGCCTGACCAAATGCCATGTCTTCTGGCACTAAGTCGATACTCTCTTCTCTGTTCAGCGCAATCGCACGTCGTAGTACTTGCTCACCGATCGCATCACTCGGCTTGATATTCAAGTGGCGGAATAGATGTTCAGAAACACTCTCACGAGTAGGCGCAAACACGGTTGAGGGAATATAGTGGTTGTTACCTTCTAGCGGTAACAGGCTTGGATCTCCATTAACCATCGCCGCGACAGAACAGTTCGCTGTTCCATAATCAAATCCAATAAACATAATATCCCCCCACTCAACAAAAGGGGCGAGATGCTACATGAAAAGCCTAAAAATTACGAGGTCATTTCTAAATTTAACTGAGTAATTTCTTAGCTTAACGGCTCTTCAAGAAGAAACAAATATGCTACATTTCAGCCCAAATGAATCACAGGTTAGAGAAATGAAAACACCTTGCCGAGCGGCTTGTAAAAATAATGGCGGAATGTGTAGTGGCTGCTTTCGAACAATGGATGAAATTATAGGTTGGAAAGGCTTATCTGAAGAAGAGCAAACGTCGGTTATGGATAATCTTAGTGGCGCGAGTTCGACTCACCAATGTCCACAGTGTAATGAGCCAGCTCAATGCGATATCAGTGCGGGCAAAGAGACGTGTTGGTGTTTTGAGTTAGAAAAACGAGATACTAGCGATATTCCAAAGGCTGGAGTTTGTATGTGTCGTAAGTGCTTGTCTGCCCTGCCCGTTCAGTAGTTTAGAGCCCATTTAGTAAGTTACTGGATAGCAAGTTACTAGCCAGTTCAACATAGACAAAAAAAGCGAGAGGTTGTTTTCTCGCTTCAAAATACTGAGATTAAATTTCGACCTAATCGTTACCTGGTTAGTGTCTACTTCACTTTTGCAACCAGCGCAGGCTGAGAAAACTGGATACCATTCCAGCCATGAACCATAAAGTTACGAATATTTTGATGGTCGCTGTTCTCAGGAAAACCTAGCACGTCGTTACGATAAAATTGACCAAAACAAGCAAGTGTTTGCTCTGCTGATAGGCCTTGCTCTAAACCAAAAGCAAAAATCTTACACGAACCATTATTCTGCCCTGCAGCGTTCACTACCTCACCATTGCGAAATTCGCGCTCAGAAAAATCATAGTGAGCTTCGATCACTTGCATTGTATCTTCAAATTGCACGGCCTCTGGGGTTTCAGCCAGAGTATTCAATAAGGTTTCCAGTTCCATTTACTATTTCTCCATCAAGTATATATCTGTCAGCAGTGTATCTTGTTTTACGACAAGAGTAAGCCGTTGTTTACTTGAGATAGCGATTCACTTTTTTGTTGTACGCTGCTAATTACTTCAATGAAACTAATGACATAGTTTTATCAGGGCGTTATATTATTTTATCAAACGATTAACATTGTTCAGTAACGAATATGCATAAAGATAAAAACTTAGAACTGTTCAGATACCTAAAGCCAGGTACAAAAACAGCAGGTGTATTGGAATTTGGCCCAGACGACTCAATCCAGATCAGTACACTTTATATCGGACACAAAGAAGATCAGTACCTCATCCTAGAGCTTACGCAAAAAGCGACAGAAGCACTGACGCTGAGAAAGCTCACAAACGTTGATATTATTGTTCGTGCGATTACCGACACCGAACTTGGGCACATTGTCGCGTTCAAAACCAATGTACTGGCTCATATCACCTCTCCAGCACATCTAATCTTCCTTCGCCCACCCTCAAACTTTGCAACCAAGCCTATTCGTGAACACGAAAGGTATAAAGTACGTCTCAGCTGTGAAGTCACTTTTGATACCTTGTCGCTGGATGCCACACTAGTCGACTTTTCAGCGTCAGGGTGCGGTATCTATCTTACCCAGCAATCAGATATTGATGTCGGCTGGAAGATAAAAGTTAATTCTGACTTAAATGAGTACTTAGATGACGATCTTGTCTACAAGGTGGTAAGTAAGAAAAGGCAAAGACAAGGCTGGCTGCTAGGTATCCAATTCCCTGAACACCTAGATATGAGTGATGAGTTGAAAACGCTGCTATTGGAACAAGCCTTTGTCGCTGGCTCGATATAAAGGCAGAAAATTAGTTACTTCTCTTCAACAGACTCCATTAAAGAGCACTAAGTTAAAGCCTAGTGCTCTGTGTCATTCCAGTATGAGTTTTTGAAATGAACAAACGCTTGGTGGAGCGACTCTTCTTTAATCGGCTTTACAATCACGTAATTCGCCCCTGCGGCCATAAAGCTGTCTCTAGTTGACTCTTGAGCATCAGCGGTACACGCATAAATAGGGGCTGACACACCAATCTCACCTCTTAGCTGCTGAGTGGTTTCAACACCACCGAGATTAGGGAGTTGGTTATCCATCAAGATCAAGTCATAGGTAATCGTCTTAGCCATCTCAATCGCTTCTAAGCCATCTTTTACCCAGGTGACGACCATGCCATATTTCTTACAGAAAGCCTGAGCAATAAAGGCGTTGGTGTGATTGTCTTCCACCAGCAACACATTCAAAGGTCGACTAAACAACGCCTCTGGCTCAACCTCAGCTTGTTGCTTAGCATCGACTAATAGCGGCTTGGCGTGTACGACTACAGGAATTTCTATCGTGAACTCTGAGCCTTGACCTATCACGCTGCGGACTTGAATGTCCCCTTCCAGCATATCGACCAGATTTTTTACAATTGTAAGTCCTAAACCAGTGCCACCATATTCACGAGTGGTGGTCTCTTCGGCTTGAACAAAGGGTTCAAAAACAGCATCAATTTTGCTTTCATCAATACCAATGCCAGAATCTTTCACTCGAACGATCAAGCTGGCGTGATCGGAGTTAAAGATACTCTCGAGCTCAAAGCTGACGGAGATACCGCCTTGATGAGTGAATTTAAAAGCATTACTCAACAGATTAAACATGATCTGATTGAGGCGTACTTGGTCGGTATTGATTTCAATGTCATCAACCAAGTGATTCACAATGGTAAATTCGACGGATTTATCTTCACACAGCGGTCGATAGATGCTGTCTAAGGTATTAACTAACTCCCCTAAACGGAAGTCTTTCTTTTGAATATTAAACTGCCCTTGCTCAATCTTTGAGAAGTCCAAGATATCGTTAAGTACCGCCAGTAAATGTTCCGCACTATTACACAGTACATCCACCTGCTCGCGATTATCTTCATTGTGCATAGAGCGCTTGAGCAGCTGAGACACACCGAGAATACCGTTGAGCGGCGTGCGAATCTCATGACTCATCTTAGCTAAGAAGTCTGCTCGCACATTCGCAAGATGCTCAGCTTCTTCTCTTGCTCGATCAGCCTGTCTTTCCGCCTCGATTAGCTTAGTAATATCTTGCCCTTGTACCACCACTCCTGTGATGCCGTGTTCCACGCGAATAGCAGACATGTTCCAACGAAACACCTTTTCACCAATGGGTACGTTAATACCCGTCAGTTTAGAACCCTGAACCACCATTTGAATATTAGGCAGCATTCGCTGCTCAAACTCTTGGGCAATTGGACCATAATTGTCATCAGCATCGAACAACGCCATGCGAGCGGCGGGGTTCATCTGAATCAAATCGCCTTTTTCAGACCAAACTAAGATAGGCGAATGAGCAAAGTTAAAGAGATCTTGGAATTTTTGATTCTGTTCAGATAAGCGCTCAAAGGTGTCTTCAAGAGTACAACCAATATGATGAAATTCGAAAATGTTAGAGCCATCGAACTTGTTGTACTTTTCGCTAGCACTTGCCGAACGAGTAAAGTCCATTAGCTTATCAAGCTCGGCTGAGACTCTCTTTTGAATCCAAGTTCGAGCAAAAAAAGACATCAATATGATCACCACAATCACCACAATCACCACGATGATCGCACGCTGATAATTCTCTTCTAACGCAATGAAATTATTATTTTTTTGAACAGCTCGAATGATTAAAGGAGTTTCAACAGCATTAATCTTAATGGTTGCGATGGTAACGAAATGACGCGGCAACTGTTCGTACATTTGGTAATTGAGGATGTCAGTAATGGTGTAGCTTTCATCACCACTGAATGTCGATGTCACCGGTGTACCGTGCGCTTCAATCACGATATTTTCGCTATTACTGCCCTGTTGGATTGACTCAGCCAAAGAGAAGTTGTTGTCAAGCACAATGGCGATATAGAGTTGACCAAGGACTTCCCCAGTAGCGTTATCAACAATAGGGGTACGGCGAGCCAACAAGTGACGCTTACCTATATCTGTCCTCAGTTTAATAAAATGCCAATTACTGCTGAACGAAACCTCATCAGAAATATGCTTTAAGTTGGACTCATCCAAACCATAAAATTGACTGTTGCCGTCTTCCCAAGCCAAACCATCGTGGGTTGAGACAAAGCGTAAATCTGGTGCATGATCCGGTTCACGTTGGTCAACACCAAAGAAAAAGTAGCTCAGAGTCTCGTCATTACCCGTATCAAAGTACTCTCTGAGAGTTTCACTGTGTGAGCTACTGTCTTGATGGATTTGCAGCACCGACAAACGATAATCAAACATGTTTTGGATCAGGCTTGAGGTTTGCTGTACCGTTCTATTCGTCTCTTGCTGTACGATATTACTGCTGGTTTCATAATTATGAATAAGCACGCCAAGTGCCATCACGCCTATCACCAAAATAACGATACGCGTAATGAGTCTAGCTAAAGTGTTTCTAGGTGTACTGGCGTAACTTTTCTTCATTAGTGACCTGAGTACCTAAATGCTCGCTGTTTAAGTTCTGAAATACGTTCTGGGGAATCTTCCTTGGTGACAATTTCAAATTCACCAGAGTAAACGGTAGGCACTTCCAAACCGGCTAGATCCCACTTGATCGCCTCTGCCATTGCAATGCCTGTATCGTCGTTCATACGCATGACAGTAACATCTAGGTCGCCCCTTGCAATGGCTTCAAGTTCAGCAGAGCCGCCTCCCCAACCATTCACTAAGATGTCTTGGCCCGATTCACGAATCGCTTCCATTGCACCGAGAGCGACATCCGTTGAACATGCATAGATAAAGTCTAGATCCTTATCGTTCTCTATGCTGATTTTAGCCGCTTGGTAGCCACTGTCTTTGTTTGATTTTGTGTAAAACGAAGACTTAAGGGTAAAGTTGGTAACCGTATTCACTTCATGGATAAAAGTATCTCCACGCGCATCACTGATATAGCCTTGTGAGTAATACAAAACAGAATACTTACTGTCTGGCGGACTTACTTGTTTAAAATAGTCCGCCAGTTTTAAGCTGCCTGTCGCATGGTCAAAACCCACATACATAAATGGCTGTCTATCTGCCCAAGCTCGCACTGGCGTCGTGATATTTTGAAGAATCAGTTTGGTGTCTGTAGAGGTCAACACGTGCTCGATAAACTTGCGGTGGCGCGTGGTATCTAGCGTGAAAATCAAATAATCCGTCTTGTTTTCAATCGCTTCTTGCAACGAAATACTCTGCTGCGCGAGATCGGCATTAATACGGGTAAATACTTGATTTATTTGGTAGCGGATCTTCAGCCTATCGAGACGCTTCTCAAAAGCTTGAATATTACGAACCCAGT
Source organism: Vibrio sp. 10N.286.52.C3 (assembly GCF_041468865.1). Taxonomy (NCBI): domain Bacteria; kingdom Pseudomonadati; phylum Pseudomonadota; class Gammaproteobacteria; order Vibrionales; family Vibrionaceae; genus Vibrio; species Vibrio sp. 10N.286.52.C3. The sequence goes on from NZ_JBFRJM010000003.1 coordinate 40,829, forward strand.
AATCCGAGATCTGTTGGCCCGGATACACCACGGAAATCGTAATTGGTTCGTCTTGGATTCTTCTCAGTGGCACAGGGTGATTTTGTACAGCCTCGACCATTTTATCGGTCAATGCTCTTTGTTCTGGAAAAGTGGAAAGATAATCTTGGTATTCCCAGTACCTATTGAGGACATGAGTACCATGGGAAAGAGCGGACGCAGAAAATACGGCAAGTCCAAACAACATCAATAAACGTTTCATATTTTTCTCGTTTTATATGAGCTACTTTGGCTCATTTTTTAACCTAGCATGACACCATCTCTTTGTATGGCTAATGGATATTATGTAGGACAACGATGATAAATGATAGCGTCTAACACTAATTAGAACGACATTCTAAATGAGCAATATGTTAATTTGGAATGGAGATTAAGAACAACGAGTTAAATTATGATTTCAGCCCATTCACGGTAAGAGTAATTACCATTTAAATTCATAAGCTTAGCTAGAGCCGATATAGCTCCTTACACTATTAAGATTTAATCAATAACAAACATTTTAGCTATGAATTATGAGACTTCGATATATTGAATTTTGTCTTTTTGCCACTCAATAATCAGTTTGAGTGATACCAGTTTTTCTTTGCGGGATTTGGGCAACTGCTTGATCGCGTATTCGGTTTTCAACGCCTCACTTTTTGAGCCAACACCAAAGCTCCAAACCAGCTTAAGTGGGCCTTTACCTTTTAAAGCTTTGGCGCCTTTACCGGTTTGATGTTGTTCAAATCGACGTTCTAGATTGTTCGTCACGCCACAATAAAGGGCATTGTGACGATTGCGGATCAAGTACACGACCCAATCCGCATTTTTATCAGCATCTGACATTTAAAGCAGTGATTCAACCAGAGCCTTAAGCTCTGCCACTTCTGCTCGTAGGCTTGCAACTTCAGACTCAAGCTCTTCAAACTTTTCACTCGTTGCAGAGGGGGCAGCCGCGCTTACTGATGCCATCGCAAACGCTTCAACGTCCACTTCACCGCTCAACAAATGCTGGTAGCGTGATTCACGTTTACCCGCTTCGCGTGGCAGCTTCACAACCAAGGCACCTGCTTCTCTTGCAGCGAGTTTGTCTAATGTTGCTTCTACTTCTTTCACATCACTAAAGTTTGCAAGGCGACCCGTTCGAGTACGAAGTTCACCGGGTGTTTGCGCACCGCGCAGTAACATACAGCAGATGATTGCACGCTCTTGCTCTGTAAATTGCAGATCGCCGAACTCAGTGTTGCAGAAACGATGCTGATACTTATTAACACGGCTATTGAAGCTGCTCTCATCACTCACCATGCGACGTCCGATTAAACCATCAACTGCATCTAAAACATCTGACTCAGAAAGAGAGAGAACAGGTTCACGGTTACTCTTTTGATTGCATGCCGTGGTTAAACTGTTCAGTGTCAGTGGGTAATGATCGGGAGTAGTGACTTCTTTCTCGATCAAACAACCGATAATTCTCGCTTCAATTGGGGAAAGTACTGTGTTCATCGTTTTTCCTTTTTATTATTTTGATAATTCCATCTCAACACCTAACAATGCAGTAACTAGTGTTCAGACAAAATTGGTACTCGTTTCTTTCTGCCCTGTTCATCAATCATTATGATCTTAGAACGGTTTAGCTCTATTTCCACGACTTCCAAATAAGTACGCTCTTGTACATACGCATCACGAAGCTTGTTTTGTTCTGCTGAAGATTCAGTGACATTGTCGTCCAATTCTTCGTTTTCCAATTGTTGTTGATTCATTTCACATTTCGTATCAATGCAGTATCTACATGGGATATTAACTTGAACGGTAAGATAAAAACAATCACACATCAGCGAGAGTGACGAATAATTAAACAACCTTACTTTTGCTTTGATCTAAAGACTGTTACATCATCAATTGATGTGCTTTAATCAGAAGCAGACAACGTATTTGACGAATAGGAAAAGGAATCTATGAGCAGCGTATTTGAAATTGTTAACCAAGCACGACGTAAGAACAAACTTAAGCGTGAACTTTTAGACAACGAAAAGAAAGTTCGTGACAACCGTAAGCGTGTCGACCTTCTTGATAACCTACTTGATTACATCAAGCCAGAGATGACCCACGACGAGATCCTAGGCATTATCAAAAATATGAAAGCTGACTACGAAGACCGTGTTGATGACCACATCATCAAGAGCGCTGAGATTTCTAAAGCTCGCCGTGACATCAGCCGTCGCATTCGTGAACTGACAGAAGAAGACAAGCAAATCCAAGGTAAGAAGTAATCTAACCTCGCTAATTTACTTGTAACAATGTTAGTAACCCACTCTTAGTAGTGGGTTTTTTTACCTAAACTCCAGCGTCTATACTTAAGCATCTAAACCTAACCGTCTAGGCTTAAGCGTACCTAAGCAAAATGAATGAAACTCAACAGCAGTATCAAACTAAATAACGAGTGTACACTAGCGATGGAGAGACTTTATGTACGGAAGTATTCTGATAACCTTGGCGTTATCAACGACACAACCTTACCCTGAAAAATTTGAGAAACTTTATACCGAACAAACCGAAATCACTTATGACGATCTCGTGGTCGATGTTCATGGCTACAAGGTTCCGACCCGATCAGCATTTCGAGGTTGGATGCTCCTCAATCACGCTCAAGACCAAGTGAGAGCAATCGGACAACAACTCAAGGACAATGGCGTTACTCAGAGCATGCCTCTGCATCTCGTTCTATTGCAAGGGACGGATTGGGCAATGAGTAATACAACCTTGTTTACCCTCCCAAATAAGAAACATGTGCCAAACATGATCAATACCCTGAAGTACATACAACAATATATTGAGCCTGAAATCGGTGTTGTTATACCAGTATCTGGAGAGCGAACCGATATCTACAATCAACAAGCTGGTGGTGCACTGCGAAGTAAGCACTTAGAGTTTTGTGCCTTAGACCTAGTGCCTGCAAATGACATTACTCGCGAAGATCTACACGTGAAACTTAAAAATATTCATTCGGAATTCGGGCAAAAAAATAATGTTGGGCTTGGTTTATATTCAGGTGTTCGATTCCACATCGATACTTGTGGGTTTAGACAATGGTAAAGAAACACGATCGAGTCATAAAGACCTGCAATTCGCACGTGTCACTTAGACTCTAAAAACAAGCGAAATTACATAAGATTATGATTTTAAATGTAAATTAAAACTGGAACGCTAATTGATATTAATAACAAGTATCATAATTATTAATAGCAATTAGGAATTCAATATGAAGACGATGACTCAACGCTTTCAAACTCTGCTTTCTGTTTCAAACTTCAGTCTAGCTATCACAACCTTGCTTATGCTTCTCAGTATTATTGTTGCTTATCCAATGGCCGATCACTTCTCACTGCCAATTCAAATCGTCGCCCACATCAGCACGATCTTAGTCGCAGCCTTGCTGAACATCAGCTATGTCGGTCGTTGCCTTGCACAATACAACCTTGGATTGGAAGTTCGTTAAGTAGCGCCGCGCTAGCCTTGATACGGGAGCCCTAGACAATATCAAGGCTACTGAAAAGATCGTACAGCTGGTGAGATTTATAGGGTTTAGGTAAGTAGGCGTTCATACCGGCTTCAAAACAATCTTTGATGTCTTCTTCTAGAACACTGGCGGTTAAAGCTATGATGGGTAATGGTGTGACTTGTTGATCGGCTTCCCACTGACGTATCGCACGAGTCGCCGTTATGCCATCCATAACAGGCATCATGCAGTCCATTAAGACTGCATCAAACTGAGCACCCTGGGTGATGACATCCACCGCTTCTTGGCCATTACTGGCAATCAAATATTCATAACCCGCTTGCTCAAGGAAGAAGCTCGCTATTTTTTGATTCATCAGATTGTCTTCAACGATCAAAATGCGTCGATTCAGAGAGCGAACTTCTTCATCTTTTGCTTCCACTTGAGGCGTTTGCTCTTCGCCCACATCGAGAGATTGTAAGCTGGTTAAGAAACGTCGGCCCAAGAATGGCAAGGTATGAGTCGAGTGGACCGTTTCTCTGATTAGGTTGGTTTTAAATAGGTGATGCTGACAAACGATGACGCGAGCAAGAGGATATATCACCTTCAACGTCGCAAGATCTTTTTCCATAGAGTGGTGCAAGGTATGACAATAAAGTATGAAGTCACTTTCTTTTACACTTTCACTAAGGGCAGCAATGGATGACACCACATTGGCTCGAACATTCAAACGCTCACACTCTTTAACGAGCTGATCGAGGTAATTGAAAGAGTTCGAGATGATGGTCGCTCGGCTCAGGTTATCGAAAGTTTGAACAGGCGCTTCTACAACATCGACATACAAACAAAAAGTGAATGTAGAGCCCTCTCCTTTCACTGAACGCGCGGTAATGTAACCACCCATCAGATCAACAAGCTGTCGACAAATCGCAAGCCCTAACCCCGTACCGCCAAATTGACGGGTAATGCTGCCATCTTCTTGAGTGAAAGGTTCAAATATGGACTCTAACTTCTCGGGCTCAATCCCAATCCCGGTATCAGACACGCTGCATTCAAGCTTGCCCCTGCCCATAGACATAGGTGTATAAGCAATGTCAGTTGTAATTGTGCCCTTAGACGTAAATTTGATGGCATTAGAAAGCAGATTGGTCAGCACCTGTCTCACGCGGTACTCATCGAAAAACAGTTGTGACGGCGTTTGATAATCGATATTGATGTCGAGCTCAATATCCTTACTTATCGCTTTCGACTGAATCACACTCACAGAGTCATAAACCGCTTCTCGCAAATCAGCATTGTGTGGTGACAACATCAAGTTACCCGACTCGATTTTAGACAGGTCGAGTATGTCATTCAGCAGCACCAGTAAAGAGTGAGAGGACGATTCGATATCCCCCAGTACTTCTTGTTGATTTGGGCTCAGTTGGCTTTGAGATAAGATCTCAGCCATGCCAATGATCCCGTTAAGTGGCGTGCGTATTTCATGTGACATATTTGCTAAGAATGCGCTTTTGGCTTTGTTAGCCGAAATCGCGTCTTCTTTTGCTGTTATCAACTCTTTGTTGTGCAGATAGTTGCGTTCCATCACTCGATTTAGGGTTTCAGTGAACTCGGCAAGCTCATCGTTCCCTTGGATACGAATCACCTTTGGCTGGCCGTAGCTATCAGCGCATTCCGACACACCTTTCAAGATAATCGACAGGTTTCTGTTTAAGCGCAGAGATGTCGCAACCCCAAGCCACATCAAAACACCAGAAGCGATGAGTATAAGCAACGTCATGACCAAGGTTTGCCTTTTCTGCAACGCGATATTCTTGGTCAGTTCAAACTGTATTTGATTGGTGTAAGCGCCAATCGCGTTTGAAATAGCCCGTTTTTTAACCTCTAAGCTTTTCAAGTGTTGATATATTTCGGGTGATGAAAAGTCCCCTTTGAGGATTCGAGATATAAATTTGTCTTGAAAATCATCTTTGGCGACCGCGTTTAGCAGTTGCCTAATTTCAGGTGAACGAGTATCAGAGCGGAAAAATGTATCAAGCAACTGTTGCTGCCTCTCTAGCGCACCTACATAGCTCAATAAATATTGATTTCTTAGCTCGGGCGAGCGATACAAACTGAAGCTTAACCACGCTTCTCTCTGAGTCCAAAACACATAATGCGTAAGATTGATAAACATCGCTTCCGCTTGACCAATATTGGCATCGACTAAAGCCATGCGATATTCGGACAGCTCCATCAGCACGTCTTTTAACAAGTCGAAAGCGCGCTCTGTCAATTTTCTGCTGTCTGTCGTTTCAGGTGTACTAGCTAGGATCATCAACAACTTTTTCAATTCAGCTAACTGAGGGTCAATACTCCAATTGCTGTCGAACCGTTGAAGTCGCATTCCATACTGAGTCAGTCTATCCAGTTCTGATTGCAGTGTTAAAAGCAACTGACCTTTCTCAGGGGAATCATTAGACAGCACCAACCATCGATAAGCATCACTTGAAACCGTATTAAAAAATTGAAGCGCTTCGACCTTAATACGCGTTGTTTCAAGGTGATTCATCTTCTCATCGTTCTTAAGCACTTCATTCACTGTAAACCCGAACATAATGAGTACAGAAACCGTGGAAAGAAAAATAAGACGCCATCTAATTGACATATTTATCATTTTTATAACGACTCCCTTCCCGAAAGTAATTTACCTAGCCCAAATTAAGAATAGGACATTAACAGGGGGTTATTGATCAAATTGGATATGAACAAATGATACTCTGAGCCCAGAACGAAAAATTAGAATCAACAGGCATCCAAAACAGGGCTTTAAAGCGGAGGAGTCTGCTTTACTAAGTGAGATTGAGACAAGCCGATTTTAGACAAGTGAACGTTACGTGAGAGAGGTCTACTCGAGGAGGTTTCTACAAATGAGATGTAAGCAAGCGAGGTTTTAGTGAGCAAAATGTAAACAAAAGACGTTTTATCCAGTTATTATCACCGGCATAACAAGTACACATCCACATTCTGCGGCTCAACTAGACTGTGAATAATGACTCTGCGTGCTAACAAAGTGGATAGTTAGGTTAAAATTGTGACATCCAATCGTTTGCGTGATGCACTTTTCACACTCAAGCTAGGCTTATTCAAAGGTCAAACATCAATACTCGTTAATTCCCTTATTTATCGTTTACTGTTTACGTGTAACTTGAGCTAACGATCACACCTTTAATGAACACTATGACTTTTATTACATATAATATTTTGATTTGAGTATTTTTTGGCGAAAAATAAGTGCTACAGATTGTTAAAGTCAATAGTCTTTATCGACACTAAAAACTTGATTTATGGCTAATATAAAGCCAACTTACAGATAATTTGTCTGCATTTATTTTTCCTAGCAGAATAACCCGTCGTACCTTACAATCCTGCCACATAAAAATTACAAGTTGCACACAAGGCATATCAAGCACATTTAAGTGGCAATATAGACCACAGCCTGATGCCTCAAATCCCCTATGCTGATTGGCTTCCCTACAACCGCCATGAATGCAGAAACTTAACGTGAAAGGTCCCGAGTAAAGATGAGTCCCGAAAAGCACCTCCTAGACTGGCAAACTAGTCAAACTATTGCTGAATCCATCGCTCCAACTTTAGGTCAGTTATACCGTCAAAAAGGCGTAGAAGTTATCCTCTTTGGTAAGACCCTGGTTAACGCGACAACTATCGACATCATCAAAGCTCACCGTATCGCAAAACGTTACACTGGTTCTCCTCTTACAGCAGAACAGACTCAACCAATCATTCAACACCTTCTCTCTATGGACTTGTCTCCATGTCGTATTGATGTTGGTCGCCTTGCCCATGCATTCTGGCAAGATCGCGAAGACACTCACGGGTTGGATGATTTCCTACAAACTGCACTTGTAGAATCGCTTCAAGGCGATGCAATGACAGAACCTCGTGACGTTGTATTGTACGGTTTTGGTCGTATTGGCCGACTGCTAACTCGTCTGTTGATCGAGAAAAGTGGCCCGGGGTACCCACTGCGTTTACGTGCAATCGTTGTACGCGGCGGCAAAGATGGCGACCTAGAAAAACGTGCAAGCCTGCTTCGTCGTGACTCTGTACACGGCCAATTCAACGGCAGCATTGTTGTAGACCAAGAACGCAAAGCGATCATCGTTAACGGTAACTTCATCCAAGTTATCTACGCAAACAAACCAGAAGAAGTGGATTACACGGCTTACGGTGTTGAAAATGCACTTGTGGTTGATAACACAGGCGTATGGCGTGACGCGGAAGGCCTGAGCCAACACGTTGCGTGTAACGGTGCGAAGAAAGTGCTACTGACTGCACCTGGTAAAGGCGACATCAAGAACGTGGTATTTGGTGTGAATGAAAATGTTATTCAGCCAGAAGACACCATCATCTCTGCAGCAAGCTGTACTACTAACGCAATCACGCCAGTATTGAAAGCGGTTCACGACAAGTTTGGCGTGCTGTCTGGTCACATCGAAACGGTGCACTCATTTACCAATGATCAAAACCTAATCGATAACTTCCACTCGGGTGATCGTCGTGGTCGTGCTGCATCATTGAACATGGTACTGACATCGACTGGCGCTGCTAAAGCAGTATCAAAAGCGATGCCGGAAATGGAAGGTAAGCTAACAGGTAATGCGATTCGCGTTCCTACGCCAAACGTTTCAATGGCAGTTGCGAACCTAAACCTTGAGAAAGGCACAAACAAAGAAGAGTTGAACGAGTACCTGCGTAAAATGGCGCTGTCTTCTGCTTTGTCTGCACAAATTGATTACACAGACTCGACTGAGATTGTATCTACCGACTTGGTTGGCTCTCGTCACCCAGGTGTGGTTGACGGTGTGGCGACTATCGCACAAGACAACCGTGCCGTGCTGTACATTTGGTACGATAACGAGTTTGGCTACAGCTGCCAAGTTGTTCACTGTATGGAACAGATGATGGGTGTACGCTACAAGACATACCCAGAAGTTTAATTAACTTCGCTCTTGTAGATACGTCCATCGCAACAAGCTCCACAACATAATAACTATATCTGCGAAGTCTGTATGGACTTCGCAACCCCTTTTGTTTTACTCCCCCGTATAAACAAGAGGGTTGCCACTTAGATCTGCTCTCTCTAACTGATCTAGGTGGCCTTTTTACATCTAGCGCCCTAACTTTTATCGCTATAATAAGATCTTGTCTTCATCACTCTTGCACAGCTTTACGTCTGTTATAACTCAACCTCAACATCTGACTGAATCGAGCTTGAACATGCAAGCACGTAGCCCTGTTCAATCTGCTCTGGCGTCAATGTTTCTTGGCTGCTTGATTCCACAGATCCTTTGGTCACTTTGCATTTACACGAACCACAAATCCCACTACGACAAGCGATAATAATTGGAACGCCTGCTTTTTCTAATGAATCCGCCAATGGTGTGCCAGTTTCCGCTTCAACTTCAGCGCCGAACGCAGGCACAAATACCTTAACAGCACTATTCGTATCGTCAGCAATTTCGGCGTTTGACGCTTCTGATTGAGCATCCTGAGTAGCAGGAGTAAAGCTCTCTTGATAGAAGTTATCCATGTTGAACTCAAGCTCTTTCAGATAACTCTCAATATCTTGCATGAAGCCGACAGGCCCACACAGGTAAACCGTTCTATCTAAGATATCTGGGCTCAGTTTCACCAACCAGTTTTTATCTAAACGACCTTGAGGGGCGGTTGTTCCTTCGTTGTCTTTTAACAGCAGTTTTAAGTTGAAATTCGCATGTGATTCATCGAGCTGATGAAGTTCTTGAAAGTAGATAGTCTCAAGCTTGTTGCGTGCCATGTGGACGAAATCAATCTCAATGTCACTGTCACTGTCTTGAGACAGCCAATATTTTACCATCGCCATTACGGGTGTAATGCCACAGCCCGCACTCACTAGCGTTACTTTCTTTGTTGCCGTTGGCATGCAATCAATACAGTTAAACGAACCTGCCGGCTTCAACACAGAAACCTCGTCACCTTCATCAAGCTCATCAACAATAAAGTTCGAAACCAAGCCACCTTCCACACGCTTGACCGTCAACTTCAGGCGGTTATCTTCGGGGCAAGAAGCCACGGAATAAGCACGGTAATCCGTTTTCGTCGGCATATCTAAACCCAAGGTGATGAACTGACCGGGCTTAAAATTGAAATGTAAATCTTGTGGAATACTGCCAAGCTCAAAGCTGACCGTATCTGGCGTCTCGTGCCATTTCTTTAAACACACTAAATTGATTGAATCGCTATCCGACCATGCATACATAGTTCACACACCTCACTGATACTAAAGAATTAAATCTAAAAAGCCCCGCCGCTGCACGTTCCTAGAGAACAGCAACAACGGAGCTTGGGAGTGGGCTTAGATTAAGCCGCTAAGATTGTTTTAAGATCTTGCTCTGGCGTTGAGATAGAACGCATATCGAACTCGTCTTGAATAATCTTTAGTAGGTTTTCAGTTAGGAATGCAGGCGCTGTTGGGCCTGTGTAGATACCTTTCACACCCAGTGCGAACAGAGTAAGCAGGATAACGATCGCTTTTTGCTCGAACCAAGAAAGAACAAGTGTTAGTGGTAGTTCGTTGATGCCACAATCAAACTCTTGAGACAGCGCAAGAGCAAGCTGAATCGCTGAGTATGCATCGTTACATTGGCCAACATCGAGCAGACGTGGAATACCGTTAATGTCGCCGAATTGGTTTTTGTTGAAACGGAATTTACCACATGCCAATGTCAGGATTACTGAATCTTCTGGCGCTTGAGCTGTGAAATCTGTGTAGTAGCTACGTTCAGATTTGTCGCCGTCACAACCACCCACTAGGAAGAAGTGTTTGATGTTGCCTTCTTTCACTTGTTCAACAACCGCAGGCGCTGCTTCCATCAAGGCGTTACGACCAAAACCGACAGTGATCATTTGCTCGATCTCGTCATGCTTAAAGCCTTCTTGCGCAAGAGCACAATCGATCACTGCACTGAAATCGTCACCTTCAAGGTGAGCAACACCCGGCCAGCCTACGATGCTACGCGTAAATAGGCGGTCAGCGTACGAGCCCACATCTGGGTTAAGCAGACAGTTAGATGTCATTACGATCGCACCTGGGAAGTTCGCAAATTCTTTTTGCTGGTTCTGCCAAGCGCTGCCGTAGTTACCCGCAAGGTGTGGGTACTTGTTTAGTTCAGGGTAGCCGTGTGCAGGTAGCATCTCACCGTTGGTGTAAACGTTAATGCCCTTGCCTTCCGTTTGTTGAAGGATCTTTTCTAGATCATGCAGGTCGTGACCAGAAACAAGGATACAGTGACCTCGCTTCGTCTTCACATTCACGGTTGTTGGTTGAGGGTGACCGAAGGTATCTGTCTCGCCTTTATCCAACATTTCCATGACCTTGTAGTTCATTAAGCCGATCTGCATAGACGTATCTAACAGTTGTTTTAGGTCTGATGGATCTGTACCTAGGAACGCCATGATTTCATGGTATTCAGCGAAAATAGCATTATCAGTTTGACCAAGAACACGTGCGTGCTCCATGTAAGCTGCTGCACCTTTTAGACCGTATAGGCAAAGAAGGCGAAGACCAATCACATCTTCGTGTTGAGAGTCGTGACCACGGTTTACCGCCGCTTGAGGGGCAAGCGCCAATAGCTCTGAAGAGTCCGTTGGAAGGTCGAATTGAGCAGCAGCAGAAAGCGCTGGGATCTCAAAACCAATCAATGTCGCTGCCGCGCGAACCTGTTGCTCTAAACGCTGCTTGAATTCATGGGACTGTTGTGCGAATTCGATGATACGAGCAGGGTCGAAGTTAACGTTGGTTAGTGTTGCGAAAAACGCTTTTGGCGCCCACTCGTCGATTTCAGTATCAATAACATCACACGCACGGCCCAAATTGGCCCAAAAAGAAACACCTTGAAGAGAATGCACCAACACGTCTTGAAGGTCGGATACTTCCGAAGTTTTACCACACATACCTTGTGCGAAAGAACAGCCTTTTACGGTTGGGGTTTGAATTGTTTGTTCACATTGAATACAGAACATATAAGGGCTCCAGTAATTTTTATTAACTGTAAGTACTTTGCTTACAGTGACTTATTCCAACCCCTATAGAGCATCAAGCGTGCCAACTTTTAACATATTGATTTTATTAAACTTAGTTTTATTCCATGTTTTTAGTGCGTGATTATGACTACATATAAACTCCCTAACAGCACACATCCGTGTCATAGTGACTCTCAGAGATTTATTAACGGCGTTCATGTTTCGTTCAGAATAGAAGCGATAAAGTAACAACATAGAAAAAGAGGAATGAATATGAAAAATATATTAGTTACGATTGTTGCATTGTTTACTGGCCTTTTGGCGTTATTCACAAGCTTGATCCTTGCTATTCCTTTAGCTATTGCAGCTTTAATTACTGGCAAGCGCATTCAGAATCAAATGAAGAAACAAGGTTTCGCAGCTCATATGAACACTCGTCAGTCATCAACCAATGATGCCGGTGTTATTGAAGGTGAATACGAAGACCTTTCAAGCAAAAAGTAACCTAAACTTTAGTTTCAGACATAGTGAAAGCACAACAGAGACAAGATTACATAATGCAAAGAAAGCCCCTCCTAGCATTGCTGGCCTTAACGACTTTAAGTCTCGTTGGTTGTTCCAACGAGACACCGATACCCGCTTACGAAACATCTCCAGACTTGCCTAGCTATCAGCAAGACAGCTTTGATGCCTACGTCAATGACACACAAGATTGGTTATTGAAAAACCGCGTGTTCATGACGGAAGACAAGCAACTCGAGATCCAACTCAATTCACCAACCGAGTATCAACCAACCTCGCCAAACGGCAAGGCGGTATTATTGGTTCATGGATTAGGCGACTCACCTTACTCATTTAAAGACATCGCTACCCATTTGGCAGAGCAAGGTTACTTAGTGAGAACCGTATTACTTCCGGGTCACGGCAGTCGCGTGGGTGATTTAATGCAGCCGAGCCTAGAAGATTGGCAAGGTGTGGTGGCTCATCATACGAAGTTACTTGAGCAAGAGTATGATTCTGTTTGGCTAGGCGGCTATTCAACCGGCGCGAACCTCGTGACTTCTCAGGCGATGAACGATCCAAAGATCTCTGGGTTACTGCTGTTCTCACCTGCGTTTCAACCGAGCTCGTCTGCCGTTCAATACGCGGGACTAGCAAGCTACTTTGTCACTTGGGCGGATCAAGATCCTGAAGACAATGTGTTGCGTTACAACTCGTTGCCAATGAATGGTGCATCGGTTTACTACGAGACATCAGAAGTCGTACGTGGTGACTTACAAGATAAACACTTCGATAAACCAGTTTTTATTATGATGAGTGAAGGCGACAGCGTGATTGACACCAGTTTCGTTCAACAAGCGTTTACTGAATCGATGCCCAACCCAAACAATGTGTTGATCTGGCAAGGAGAGACGACTCTCGAGGATCCTCGCGCTGTTCAGTACAGCATGAAGATCCCAGAGCAACGCATCTCGAACGGCTCTCACATGGGCTTACTGTTCTCACCAAACAACCCTTATTACGGAATCAATGGTAGCGAGAAGATTTGCTCCAATGGTCAGGCAGAAGGGTTTGAAGAACAATGCAATGCAACCAGTGAGGTTTGGTACTCAGCTTGGGGCTATCGTGAAGAAGGGAAGAACCATGCGCGTTTGACCTACAACCCCTACTTCTCAGACTCGATGGCGAAGCTAGATGCCGTACTGAACTCTGAAGGCTAATAAGCTCAAGTCTTCCAAAAGCTAATCCAGAGAAATCAAAAAGGCTCACTAGATAACGTCTAGTGAGCCTTTTTTAATGAGTGTCGTTTCTGGTGAACGTCTAGGGTCTGTTGACCTTTAGAGCTGATTTTTGCAGCACTTTGTGGGAAATTTCTACAAGGCAGAGGCTTTGAAGTGTAGCTAGCCTATATGAGAAGCCGATAACGCAGTAGAAATGAACCACAAAGGCTGCCCGAAGGGTTCGGCTAGAATCGTTTTATGCTTTGTTAAGAAGTATTAACTTAGAATGACTAGGCTACATACTCCTTGCTGCGCCTAAAACGATTCTATCTCGAACAAAATTTAACCACTAAAAGTTAACAGACCCTAGTTACTTATTCTTATCACGCACTGCTATATCGTCCACACCACGCGAACAGCAAGCAAGATCAACACCACGCCAGATAGTCGATCAATCAACTGAGCTTTCGAGCGAATACGTTCAACAATCAACGGGCTAGACAGTACCAAGGTGATAAAGGTGTACCAAAGACCGTCGACAATCAGCGGTGTTGAGACAATGATAACCTGATTGGTCAGTTCATTACCTAGCGCAACAAATTGGCTAAACAGAGCGATGAAGAACAACGCGATCTTTGGGCTCAAGATAGAGATCAAGAAAGCCTCACGAGCAGACTGCATGTAACTCATCTTCTCACCTGCTTCTAATTTCGCGGCAACACCACCTTTCGAACGCAACGCGTTTACGCCGAGATAAAGCAGATAAGCAGCACCCGCTAAACTAATACCTTTAAACAACATTGGGGATTGCTCAAGCACAACAGCTAAACCAACAATGGTTGCGAACGCATAAATACCGATGCCAGCAGCGTGTGACCAAGCTGCGATAAGCCCGTTCATACGTCCACCAGCCAAACTGTGTTTAGCGATCATCGCCAAGCTTGGGCCCGGAGACATTGCACCCAACAAGCAAATCGCTAATAAAGAAAACCAAATTGTTACTGTCATCATTCCATTCCTAATAAAATAAAGCGTTCCAGCTGCACGCTCTACGCTTAATACTCAATACTTGGCACTTACCATAATTCGCAGGAGGTATTATTTGAAATCAAAGATTATCATCACACCTATGATTTCAAGTCATACTGATATTGTAACTCGACTTTTGCATGGCTTGGAATGCTTTTTCTCGCGCCCATTTGTGGGCAGAGTCGTTGTCATATTTAGGGTGCCACATTAACCAATAGGTATGCATTTCCGTATCAAATGGCAACGAAAAGTAGGTAGTATCGAGGTGTCGACCTAGGTTATAGGCGATATGTTCTGGCACGATCATCAAGTAGTCGTCTTGCATTAACACAGTACCTGCGGATGAAAAGAACGGGACCTGCAAAGCTACTCTTCGCTTCAGCCCTTGCTTCTTCAATGCTATGTCCGCGTAGCTGTCTTTATCTCCACCACCCGTCACTTTGATGTGAGAGTAGTGAACAATATCTTCTGCACTTAAAACCGCTTGCTGAGCCAATGGGTGCGACTTGCGCATCAAACACACCGACTTATCTTCGCCAAGTTTGATGCTTGAAACATGTTCAGGCTTTGTGGGAAACATACTGGAAGCCAAGTGAATACCCGACTCGTTCAGTGCTTCAAGGTAGTTTGGCTGCCACAGGCGATAAGCCAAATTGATGTTCGGCGCTTCAGCAGACACCTCTGCCACAATCACAGGAAGAATATACTGAGCGACATAATCACTCGAGGACAACACCAATTCACCTTGCCAGTCTTGCGGCTCGAAGGGTTTATCATCTAACAGGTGGTCAAACTCGCCAAGCAGGTCGTCGAGTTTGCCTTTAAGCAGAAGTGCGCGGTTGGTCGGCACCAGTTTGTTGCCATCACGGACCAGTAAAGGGTCACCACACAAATCTCGTAACTGGCTGAGCTGACGGCTCACCGCGGATTGTGTGATATGCAAACGTTGGGCGGCACGGCTCACATGACACTCTTCAAGAAGTACATGCAGTGAACGCAGTAGGTTTAAGTTGATATTGCCTAACATGAATGCACCGTCGCATTCTGTTTGTTGAAAAACTCGGTCAAAACCGTATGAGTCATTAAGTGGCGAAGATCCGGGTAACTTTGCAGCTGATCGCGAACTAGGTTCAAGCTCTCCATGCTTTCCACTTCCACGTACAACATCATATCTGTCTCACCGCTAATAGAGTGGCACCATTGCACCTCATCAATACTCTGGATTTGTTTCGCGTAAGACTCACAACTATGGTCACTACTCGACATGTCGAATTTCAGCAAAATATAAGCGCACACATTCTTCGTTTGGTTGGGTTCTGCCACTTGAGCGCAGTAGCCCGTAATCACTTTGTCGCTTTCCAGTTTCTTGATTCTGGCGTTCACCGCTGAGCGCGAGAGGCTGACATCTCGGGCGATATCGCTCACTGAGCATCGTGCATTGGTTTTGAGAATATCCAAAATCTGGCGATCAAATTTATCCATGCTTCTGATTCTTTTCATTTATTGTTCTATTTATAACGCCTAATTTGACACAACTTTCCTACTTATAACAGCCATTCTGACAGCCGACACTTTCACACTGAATCGGATTAATACCGTTAAAATGACGGTGTCTTACGACGTTTCGCTAGCTGTATTATTGATGTCAACAATGTATGCTCTCAATCATAACTTCTCACACACCAGAAGAAAGTTACTGGAAGACCGTGACCAGAATCAAATAGCTAGGAGAGCGAATGACACAACTCAAACAAGAAATCACGCTTATTTCAGGAATCGGACAACTCTCGACGACCTTGCTAGGCACTGGATTATTTATGATCCCTGCGATCGCAGCAGGCATTGCAGGACAGTTGTCTCTTCTCGCTTGGTTAATCCTGTTTATCGCTATTTGCCCGATTGCACTGACCTTCGCATCATTAGGAAAACGCTACCCGAATGCAGGTGGTACTGCCTATTTTGTGCGCCAGGCGTTTAGCGAGCGATTAGAAACAAGCGTGGCGTGGTTGTTTGTGAGTGTTATTCCTGTCGGTATTCCAGCGGCCATTGCACTGGCTGGCGGCTTTGCTCAACAACTATTTCCTTCTCCACTCGACACACCGCTTGGTGCTCAGTCCTTTACCGTAGCCCTGCTGATTGCCGTCAACTTGATGGGCAGTAAATCTTCTGGCCGCCTACAAACCGTAATCGCGTTGTCGATTTTCGCCTTAGTTAGCACTTTTGTTTGGAAAGCCGATATCACGATAGCCGATGTTGCTCTTCCTGCTATCTCGTCCGATTCGATGTGGTCTATCGGCGCAGCTTTGGCTGTTATGTTTTGGTGCTTTGTCGGAATAGAAGCTTTTGCTCACATGGGAGAGGAGTTCAAAAATCCACAACGTGACTTCCCAATCGCCATCATTGCAGGCTGTTTTATTGCGGGGTTAGTGTACTGGGCTTGTTCCGTGGTGATTCTTAAACTGGGGGCTTACGGCTCACCTGAATTTGATGCCGCATCCATCCCGTGGGTAACAGAACAACTGTTTGGCAATGGCTTCAAAACGATCATCAGTGTACTTGGTTTCTTTGCTTGTTTTGCTAGCCTAAACCTTTACACACAAAGCCTATCACGAATGATCTGGGCTCAAGCTCGACAACACACTCCGACAAGTAGAATGGCTCAATTGAACAGCCGCGGCGTACCACTTTACCCAACATTAGCAATTGGCTTTATCGCGCTTGTCTCGTGTGTGATTGGTGAGTTGTCTAACTTGGACCTCGAGTTCTTTCTCAAGCTCGCCAACGGTATTTTTGTTCTGGTTTATCTGCTCGCGATGTTAGCCGCTTGCCGATTACTGACTGGCGCATCTAGATACACCGCCATGCTCTCACTGGTCATCTGTACCTTGGTGTTTATTTGTTTAAGCTGGTCGATGCTCTATGCTGTCACTATTTTTGTGACATTGTCACTCCCTTGGCGTAAGTGGCTAGGTAAAGGTAAAACCGTTTCTGTCGACAAGTTATAACTCGATTAATGATGAATCGACAAACTGTAAGCAAGCCCTACCAATATTACTGATAAAAAAGCCGAGCGATCTGTTTGATCTTCGGCTTTATGTCAGCCAAACGGATATTTCCAAACCCCAAAACCGCACCACTCCAATCACGAACATCACTTGATCCATATTCATAAAAGTCAAAAGGACGAATGATGATATTTTCAAGCTCTGCTCTACGGCTCCACTCATGTTCAGATATTCCGTTGTACCACTTCACCGTTACATGTAGTCCTGCCGCCTGACTGATCACTTCAAGATCACCGTTAAACTCGCTTTCAATCGCTTCTATCATCGCTTCATACTTGAGTTTGTATGACCGACGCATCTTTCTAATATGACGCAGCAAGTCGCCTTCTCGAACAAAATCCGCCAAAGCTTCTTGTGTATGAGACGCCGTGTCTCCAGTGAGCGCATCTTTAATCTCAAGACACTTCACCACCAGACTTTCTGGCACCACTAAGTAGCCTAAACGAAGTCCGTTGAACATGACTTTGCTCAGCGAACCAACATAAATGATTCGGTCATCAAACCCGAGTTTACCCGCTAAGCCTTGCATACTGGTGTAAGGGCGATGTGCAAACTGAAACTCACTGTCGTAGTCATCTTCAATAATCCAAGACTGATTTTTGTTGGCCCAATCGATTAGCTTGAGGCGTTGCTCGGTATTAAGTGTTGTGCCCATTGGGTATTGATTGCTTGGAGTGACATACAGAGCCTTAGCATTACTGGAGAGCACTTTTTCAATATCAATACCGACCTTTTCACGGACACTTACGCCATCTAACTCTAACCTCAACAGATCGATAATTTTATGCACTTGTCGATAGCCGGGCTCTTCCACAAGGATTTTGTCGCCCATCGCTAACGTCGCCATCAAACCGATTGAGATAGCTTGCTGAGCACCTGCGGTTATGATGATTCTGTCAGCACTACAGTGAACCGAGCGACTGCTTGCAAGATACCCACTCAACGCTCCCCTCAAGGCTGAGCTTCCCTGAACCTCTTGATTGCCCGCAATGTTCTGACGTGTAGAGTGACGTTGCAGCAACCTCTGCCATTTCGCAAAAGGGAACGCATCTAAGTCAGGAACTCCGGGGGCAAAGCTACGGTTAATGTCGTTCGGTGTCGCTATGTTTGCACTCGGTTTACTGACTGTTTGTTTGACCTTCGGATCCTGAATACTGTTTGGCTTAGACAAACTTAGAAAGTGTTCTGGTTGTTCAACCGAGACATAAAACCCTGAGCCTTGCTTACTCTCGATATAGCCTTCCGTGACCAGTTGTTCGTACGCGTAAATCACCGTATTTCGACTCACCGATAACTCGACAGCCAACTTACGTGTTGAAGGTAACTTACTGCCCTTGCTCCATAAATCTTGAACGATCTTCTCTCTTATCGCGTGGAACAAGGCGGTTTGACGCGTGCCGTGTTGTTCGTCTAACTGTAGATCACCGACATCGATAGGCTGCATAACTGGATCCAAATAGTGTTTAAAAGTGGCTCTATTTAATAGACCAGTTAATCGCTACATTAATCAAAAGGCAATGATTAAGGAGCGATTATGTTATCTAACACGAAAAGAACCACGATTAAAAAAGGGGCTCACAAAGCCGTATTTGAACAAGAGAAACTGCACCAAATTATTGATGAGAGCTTAATCGCACACATTGCATTGCAGGGCGAACAAGGACCAATGGTCATCCCGATGCTCGCGTGGCGAGTGGGTGATATAGTCTACATTCATGGAGCTAAAAACAGTCGCCTACTAAAAGGACTAAAAAAGGGAGAACCAACCTGTTTAACGTTCACCTTGTTCGATGGTTGGGTGCTGGCTCGTTCGGCATTTCATCATAGTGCGCATTATCGTTCTGCTGTGGTATTGGGGTCATTTTCAGTCATCGATGACAATCAAGAAAAGGATCGCTTGTTGAATATCTTTATTGAGCAAATCGCACCGGGCAGAACCGATGAAGTGAGGCTCAGTAATGAAAAAGAACTCACTGCGACCGAGTTGTTGGCGATACCTTTAACAGAAGCTTCCGTGAAGATTGGTAAACATGGAGTGAATGATGATAAAGCCGATATGGACATTCCAGTTTGGGCTGGCGTATTACCCTATAGAACTGTTGTTGGGCCGTTAGAAACCGTTCCAGAACAAGAAGGCATCATTGAAACACCAGATTACCAACAAGCTTATGGTGAACGCTGGTATCAGAATTAACACTCGAAGATGGTGAACTTGATAAAATTGTATACAATCTGAATTACAAAAATTTAACATGACTCAATAATGTAATCAGACGATGAAAACGAACAAGGATATTCTGCCGTTTCAAGGCTTGCTCAATGGCATTGGGCAAGTCTATTTCACACCGTCTATCATGACGTCGACTTTGCTGTTGCTTGCCATTTCTATTGAGTCACTGGCGCTGGCTTTTCTTACCTTACTTGGCGCCAGTTGCAGCTATGCATTAGCTTTCTATGGCTATATGTACACCAACACCAACACCAACACCAACAAGTCAGTTGACGACATTGATAGTGGAATGTACGCGCTAAATGGCGCTTTGATTGGTTTATTTATCGGTAACTTTTTTGGTGTGACACCATTATTGGCTTTAGTGACTGCGTTAGGTGCATTACTCACGGTGCCGATTGCCCACGTCGTATTCAGTTTTGAGAAATATCGCGGTTACACTAGCGCCTTTATCCTCACCACTTGGCTGATTTATATTATCCAATCAACCTTTGAGCTGTCAGCGTTTTCTGCACCTGATTCCGCACTGATGCCACTCATCAGTATTGAGGCTAACTCGTGGTTCAACCTGCCGACAGTGGTGATCCCGTTGTTAAAAGGGATAAGCCAAGTCAGCTTCATCGAAAATGCGTTGTCGGGGCTCGTTATCTTAGTCGCCATCGCACTCAACAATATCAAGCATGCCATTTGGGTTATGCTCGCAGTAATAATTAGCACCGTATTTAGCGGGTTGATTGGCGCTTCTAACGAACTGGTAGCCCAAGGTCTTTACGGGTACAACGCCATTCTTGCCACTTTAGCACTTGTGCCCTATCCGCGAATCCGTTGGCCGTTAATCCTATTAGGCATGCTGTTAAGCTGTCTCATCACACTTGGTTTTCATGAACTGTCACTGTTACCACTCACCGCCCCTTTCATTTTGAGTACTTGGGGGATGGTTTACTTGTCCAGCCTGATCCATAAACGAACCATAAGTTAGCTCTGAATAGTTACAGGCCAGTTTTTAGGCGCTCAACATATTGCTTGGGTGTCAAACCTCGATGTTTCTTAAACATCCGATTAAAGCTCGCGACATTGGTATAGCCGAGCCTCGTCGCGACTTTATCTATTGGCACTGAATACATCAACAACTCCACCGCCACATTACTTAACGCATAGCCCATAATGGTAGAAAAGTTGATGCCTAAGTTATGCAATCGACGTTGAAATTGCTGTTCAGATAACCCAAGCAAACTCGACACTTTATGCAGTGTTGGCAGGCCGAAATGGCGACTGTAATTGATCATCTCATAGGTCACCTTATGCTCATCCGCGGCATCAGGCATGTTGAGGTAATTATCTAAGTCATGAAAGTTCATTGCCAAGCTCATCTTGCCGCTAGAAGGGGCTTGATTGCTCGATAACCTCGACTGGCTTGGTATCCAGATTTCAGTTCGTGGCTGGCCCCACTGAATATTGCACCCAAAATACTCTTGATAGAGTTGAGTGTTCTCGCGATAACCTGCGATAGAGACGGCTGCGGGAGTAAAGTCGTCTCCCAAGTAACGCCTTAATATCTTCATCATAAAGATGGCAACTCGAATTGAGTCATGAACTTTACCCACCTCAGTATAAGCAGGATTGTCGTAGCACCATTTGATGAAATTACCGACTTGAGCGCCATATAGAAAAGCCCCGGACTGCAAACAGTGCAACCCGATGTTAACTCGGCGTATAGACGACGCCAGATCGTGCCCCGAGAAAAACCAGTTAGAGAGAGGACCTAGCCTTTCAATATCCACTCTATCAGCCAGCTTCAAGATAATATCGGAATCACCGGTTTGTTGTTCAAGTAAGCCATACCATTTGTCCACTTCACTTACGGGGATAAGGTTCATCGGGTTATTAAACACCGATTTAGGAATACCTAATTGCTCAGTATTCACAGCCTTATTAGTCGTTGCGTATTGGTAAATACCCAAAATACCCAATGCTCTTAAGAAGTTACAATTGTTCATTAGCCACCATACTTAGAAGTCACTATTACAGATCAAATCATAATGACATCATTATTAAAGTAATTGGTAAATTATCAACTTCTAAATCTGATATCAATAACACTCGGTGCTCAATTTAACCTAGGGTATATCAATGAGTTTAGTTAGTGTCCCATTTGTCGGAACAGGCGCAGATACCGCACTACACGTAGTTGCAGGCGTAGTGTTAGTCGCAACCATCGCTGCTGCATGTTACGGCTTCTGGCGTGTGCATGAATTACCAATCAACAAGGCTCACAGTAAAGAGCATCAACAACTCGGTTTGATCACCGCATTAACATGGATTGGTTTTGTATGGCACTGGGTATGGGTACTAGCAGTAATTTTGGCCTTCGTTGATATGGAAAAAGCCATCATCAATCTAAGAGACACATGGAAGTCACCGACCACAACCAAGGAGCAAACAACTTCCGACAAGCAAGATGAGGAGAGCCAAACATGTTAGAAGGCTTGGCAATTTGGGCACTGTTCATTTACTTACTCAGACTTGTTGGTATGCCTTGGAACAAAGGCACCAAGGCGTTTGCGTACCTAGGGGGTACATCTTGGTTGCTGTTTGTATGGGTTGGCCTACTCAATTTTACTCCGATGGATCTATCGGGAGGCTCAGTGGTTCAGTCTCCACATATTCAGCTGCGTCCCGATTCAACTAATGTGTCGGGAAAAACTTCCAAAGTCCACATCGACCCAAACCAGGATGTGACTGAAGGACAGCTAATTTACGAAATTGATGACACTAAATATGTCATCGCAAGAGACAAAGCCAGCGTTCAACTTGAGTCTGCAGAGGTCGCTTTAGACACAGCTCGTCAAGAAGTGAGCATTGCAAAAGTCAGCTATCAATCGGCGCTTGAAGACATCAAAGCTTCAGTCGCACAAATAGATTCGGCTAAAACAGACTTAGTACTGCAGTCAAAGACGCTTGATCGTTACCAGAAGCAAAACAAAGTGGTAGAACATACGATCACTGAAACTGACATCGACCAACAAACAGCAAAGGTAGACTTAGCGACGTATAACGTTACGACATTGGAATCTCAGCTTAGCAAGAAAGAAGTCGATGCCGAGAATGCGAAGTTGAACATCCACAAAGCTGAAACCAATGTGAGCAAGAAGCAAACTGAGGTCGATTCAGCAAAGGCAACACTGGCACAAGCACAATGGGACTTGAACAGCACCAAAGTCACGGCACCGACTGACGGCTTTGTAACGAACTTTATTCTTCGTGAAGGTCAGCGTGTTTCAATGATGCCTCGTATCCAGATGTATACCGAAGAGAAGTACGTGCTGATGCGAGTTAACCACCAAGCGATTCGTAATATTAAGGTCGGTCAACCTGCGGAATTTGCGACAGCGGTATACCCAGGAAAAGTGTTCTCTGCAACCGTAGAAGGCATTGTAGAAGCCACTGGTGAAGCGCAAGCAAGTTTGCTGGGTATCGATGAGCAGGTTCGTGTTACCACAGGCAAAAACCTTCAGAACAAGCACCACTTTGTTCGTTTAAAAATTGATGAGGCAGAGGGTTACGATATTCCTGTTGGCTCTGTCGGATTAGCGTGGGTAAGCGGTGAGAAGCCTATCAGCTTTATGGCGTTCCTAGACGTAATACGGGGGATCATCATTAGAATGAAGTCTCAACTGTACTTCTTTTACTCCATCTAATACTTCCTATTGGTGAAACAATACCCAAGCCCGTGCGCTCTTAGATCGCACGGGCTTTTTGTTTATTTCACCATTCGTCGCCAGAAAGAACACAAACCCGAAAAACGAATAAACACTCTAAAGTTGCAAATCGCAATTGCATTTTGCAACTGGGTATTTCAAAAACGCAAATTAAACGCTCAAATACGCACCAGATTGCTATAAAACTGCCGTTTTACGTGGTTTTAAAAGTTGGCACACTAACTGCAATGTATATATTGACCCTTCTTAAGCCGAGGGTCACCTAGCCAACTGACGTTGTTAGTGAACCTATTCTTGTTCACAAAATATATAGGCCAATTGCGATTATTGCGATTGGCTATTTTTTTGCCTGCAGTTTGGCCAACCGCCCTCTTTTTCGATACAGACACCCATTCAGACGTATAATAATAAGCATTCATAGCCAACCAAGAACAGCAGATAACCAACGCATTATAGAAAACGTTTTCTATTTGTTTTTTTTAAATAAAGACAGAAAATAACCCTATGTTTTACGAGATAATTACTGCAATAACTGGTTTTTATGGGCAATTATTGACAAAATTAGCATTGACTATGTGATTTATATCACCATAATGCGCAAGTTTGCCTGCAATACGGCGACCGTTAATTTTAATTTTGATCATTTGCGGAGGTAAAAAATGGCTGCTGATAATAACTACAGTCTAGGGCCGGTTCCTACATCGGCTAGGAAAGGAGTCGCTTCACTCACCATGGTAATGCTTGGACTCACTTTCTTCTCTGCAAGTATGTGGACAGGTGGTTCACTCGGGACAGGTCTTTCATTCAACGATTTCTTCCTCGCCGTTCTCATCGGTAACCTAATCCTCGGTATTTACACTTCTTTTCTTGGCTACATCGGCTCATCTACTGGCCTCTCTACCCACCTCCTTGCTCGTTTCTCTTTCGGTACTAAAGGCTCATGGCTTCCTTCTGCTTTACTTGGTGGTACACAAGTCGGTTGGTTTGGTGTGGGTGTTGCGATGTTTGCTATTCCAGTACAAAAAGCAACGGGCATTGATACCAACACCTTGATTATCGTATCTGGCTTATTGATGACGGGTACAGTGTACTTCGGCATTCAAGCGCTAATGGTGCTTTCAGCGATTGCAGTGCCTGCGATTGCGATTCTGGGTGGTTACTCAGTACTGACTGCGGTAGACAGTGTTGGTGGACTAGAGCAATTGCAACTTATTAAACCAGAGACGCCAATGGACTTTTCAATGGCTCTTGCAATGGTTGTAGGTTCGTTCGTAAGTGCGGGTACGTTAACGGCCGATTTCGTTCGCTTTGGTAAAAAGCCAGCAAGCGCAGTATTAATTACTATGGTTGCGTTCTTCATCGGTAACTCGCTGATGTTTATCTTCGGCGCAGCAGGAGCAGCAGCAACCGGTCAGGCTGATATTTCAGATGTGATGATCGCGCAAGGTCTGCTGCTTCCAGCCATCATCGTGCTTGGCTTGAATATCTGGACAACCAATGAAAATGCACTTTATGCATCCGGTTTGGGTTTATCTAACATCACTGGTCGCTCAAGTACTACAATGTCTATCATTAACGGCATTATCGGTACGATTTTCGCACTTTGGTTATACAACAACTTCGTTGGTTGGTTAACCTTCCTTTCGCTGGCGATTCCACCAATTGGTGGCGTAATCATCGCCGACTTCTTCGCGAACCGTAAACGTTACAAAGATTTTGCAAATGCAGAGTTCCAAACCGTTAACTGGGCTGGCATTATCGCGGTAGCAACAGGCGTAGCCGCTGGTCACTTCCTACCTGGCGTTGTTCCTTTGAACGCAGTGTTAGGTGGTGCAATCAGTTACCTTGTGCTTAATCCTCTATTGAACAAAAAAGCTCTGAAATCTCAGGCCGCTTAAGGACACACTATGACAACCTTATTAATCAAGAACGCGAAACTTCAAGACCAAGAAGGCTTGAAACAGATTCTGATTGAAAATGGTCAATTTTCTCGCATTCTCGATAATGGCGCGCAAATCAATCATCAAGGCGACATCCTTGATGCTGAAGGTGGCATTGCAGTTACTCCTTTCTGTGAACCGCACATCCACCTAGATACTACTCAGACTGCTGGTGAGCCTAACTGGAACATCTCTGGCACTTTGTTTGAAGGTATTGAGCGTTGGGCTGAGCGCAAAGAACTGCTATCAATCGAAGACGTAAAGTCTCGTGCCAAGCAAACACTGAAATGGCAGATAGCTAACGGTGTTCAACACGTTCGTACACACGTTGATGTGTCTGACCCAACACTCGTTGCGTTAAGAGCGATGGTTGAAGTTCGTGAAGAGATGAAAGAGTGGGTCGACATCCAGATCGTTGCATTCCCTCAAGAAGGTATTCTTTCATACCCTAACGGCAAAGAGTTGCTTGAAGAAGCAGTGAAGATCGGCGCTGACGTTATCGGTGCTATCCCTCACTTCGAATTCACTCGTGAATACGGGGTTGAATCTTTGCATTATGTGTTCGAGCTTGCACGCAAGTACGACTGTCTGATCGACGTTCACTGTGATGAAATCGACGACGAACAGTCTCGCTTTGTGGAAACATTAGCAGCCCTTGCTCATAAGTTTGAAATGGGCGAGAAAGTAACTGCTAGCCACACCACTGCAATGGGTTCGTACAACAGTGCTTACACATCTCGCCTGTTCCGTCTATTGAAGATGTCAGGTATCAACTTCGTGGCAAACCCGCTAGTGAACATTCACTTACAGGGCCGTTTCGACGATTACCCGAAACGCCGCGGTGTAACGCGCGTTAAAGAGATGCTAGCAGCAGACATCAACGTTTGTTTTGGCCACGATGATGTGTTTGACCCATGGTACCCACTGGGCACAGCGAACATGCTTCAAGTTCTGCACATGGGACTGCATGTAACACAGGTTATGGGCTACGACCAAATCAACAACTCACTTGATTTGATCAGCAAGAACTCTGCTCGCACATTGAACATTCAAGACAACTTCGGTATCGAAGAAGGTAAGCCAGGTAGCTTGCTGATTCTTCCTGCTGACAATGGCTTTGATGCAGTACGCCGCCAAGTACCAGTGCAGTACTCAATACGCCACGGTAAGGTGATTGCAGAGACTCAACCAGCGAAAACAAAAATAAATTTAGATCAAACTGAAGATATCAACTTTAAGCGTTAATATCGTCTATACTAATGATCAAAAGGAAGCTGAGATGCTTCCTTTTGTTGTGTTGGACGAAGCGACAAAACTATCACTAAATCAGTGTAAATCTTGTACATTCGCACGGTATGACAAAAAAAGCACAAATTTCTTAAGCAATGCGTGTACATCTCAAAAGACTGTGTTAACATGCTCTCGCTCTGTTAGCCGGAGTTATTTAAGTTAGATGAATAGTAAAAAATTGACATGTAAAATCGTTACCCGTTTTTGTAAGTAGTTTTTCCTTATTTCTTAGCAATATTAAATAATTCAATTATCAGCGCATTGCATTAAATGCAATCAACAACTTAGAAAATTTATGAATAAGGGACAAATTATGTCTAACACAAATACTGGCACTGTAAAATGGTTTAACGAAGAGAAAGGTTTCGGTTTCATTTCTCAAGACAACGGCGGCGCTGACGTATTCGTACACTTCCGTGCAATCGTTTCTGAAGGCTTCAAAACTCTGAAAGAAGGCCAAAAGGTTTCTTTCGAAGTTGAAAATGGTCAAAAAGGCCTACAAGCAGCAAACGTTGTTGCTCAATAATTAGCTCTTATAGCTAAAAAGAATTTTAAAGCGCTGATTTTTATCGGCGCTTTTTTATGCCTGCTTATAAACATTTCCCCTCTCGATACAGGCTTTCCCCCGTAAACTCTGAACAAATGCAAATCACCAGCCAAGCGTCCTCAACCTAGACTTTCTCAATTAAAGCTCAACGATCAATTTACGTCACTTTTTGTATGCACTTCCCTAGACAACACTTAATTCTCAGTAATCTTTTGATACTAACTCACGCTACGCCGAAAGTTTGATAAGCCCAAATATGGTTAAAGAACAATCCATTAGATTACGCCTATGAATACGCAATCGATATTCATAATAAAAATGAGTTATTTATCCAACCCTCATCCACTAATCATATAATTTTTAAAGCAAAGACCTTCGAAATCCGCTAACCTTGTTCGCAAGTGGCTTAGTTGTTTTGGTATCTGCAGTAAAAATAATGAACAAAGACGAATTTCAGAAATCCACCGCAAATCTAAAAAAAGCGGTGCCTCTTATGATGAAGAACAGGGTGTCAACGACACCTGCAAATTACGCACTTTGGTACACCTATGTCGATAACGCTATTCCCCAGCTGACTCAAGACATGGATGGTGTTTTAGAACACTACGGTATTTGTCCTCCTGCCGTTGGTGAGCAGCTATACAACAATTATGTTGCCAGCAAATCCGAAACCAATATCAATGACCTTCGCGCTAATTTGGAACTGTTAGTTTCTGAAGTTTCCAATTCAATGAATGACACCCTGACCGACACCTCCGCTTTTTCTGACATGATCGATAAAAGCTTCGAGGACTTGGCTCGTGTTGATAATGAAAGCCTATCTATTGATGAAGTCATGTCCTTAGTTCGACAGCTGGTGTCTGAATCCCGTCATATTCGTCACTCTACTCAGTTTTTAAACTCTCAGCTAAACTCTGCAACCTCAGAGATCACCAAGCTAAAAACCCAGTTAGTAGAAGTTCAGAAAGATGCGCTTTTCGATAGTACAACCACACTCTATAACCGTCGCTCTTTCGACCGTGACATAGAAACCCTGTGTGAAGCACAACAATCTTTGTGTCTGATTCTTCTCGATATCGACCACTTTAAAAATTTCA
Source organism: Vibrio sp. 10N.286.52.C3 (assembly GCF_041468865.1). Classification (NCBI taxonomy): domain Bacteria; kingdom Pseudomonadati; phylum Pseudomonadota; class Gammaproteobacteria; order Vibrionales; family Vibrionaceae; genus Vibrio; species Vibrio sp. 10N.286.52.C3. Next base: position 69,045 of record NZ_JBFRJM010000003.1, read on the forward strand.
ACGACACCTATGGCCACTTGTTTGGCGATATGGTGCTTAAAGCGATCGCTCGCAAGCTGAAGTTAAGTTGCCGTGAAGGTATTTCTGCCTATCGATTTGGTGGTGAAGAGTTCGCGCTGATTGTGCCTAACAAGTCTTTGCGTATTGCTCGTCAACTCGCTGATACCAATCGTCGCTCTCTAGAAAAGCTGTCGATTAAAGATCGCCGCAGTGGTCAACAAGTCGGCAGTATCACTGCATCGTTTGGTGTCGCTGAACTTGAACCCGGCGAATCAGCTCAATCGCTGATTGAACGTGCTGATAAGCTACTTTATGAAGCGAAATCACTTGGCCGTAACCGAGTCATGCCTTTGTAAAACACACCAACAATGCTCTTATCGACATATTAGTCGGCTCGTATTGAGACTAGAAAGCCCCAAAGACATTATCTTCGGGGCTTTTTCTTTAGTTGTATAAATTACTTTAGCTAACTAGGATTCACCGTTAGATCTGGAAGCAATAATTCAAGCAGTAGTCTTCACCACTCTTTGCTCTGAACTCTTTATCTTCACTGCATGCCTTTGGTTTACCCTTTGCGTCACCTTGAATCAAACTGATCCAGTGGCGCATCGCTGCAATGGTCTCTTCACGCATTGTGGTTGTTGCTTCCATTGGTGATTGGCCAAACGTGGTGCATGATTCCAACTGAATATCATCAATTTCTATTAGCTCAATACAACCTGTCCCTTTGTGGCAACCAAACATCACCTCTAGGTGGCTGCCACTGCCATCTCGAAACAAGATAGAGTCTGGGTCGTTCTTCTCACCCATGTACGCTACAAACTGCTTAGGGTGCTTCAGACCGCTGTGCTGACCGTCTTTAAAGTAAGCCATAATATGGCGGTAATCGACTACGTAGCTGGTTACGTCTTGATGTGAACCATTCTCTAGTGGGAATAGTCGATCAAGCAGCTGCTTTGCTTTCACTTGCTTTTCAGTTTGCTGATTAGCATTGATTGTCTCCACAGCAAAGACAGCTTCAGCGATAAATGGCTTTGATTGTTTTTGGATTTCTGTTTTATCGAATGTAAGCATATTCATAGTCTTTCCCTCTTGACCAGTCCGGTGATAACCACCGATTTCTACAGCAAAAATGTGTCCTAGAGCAATTATTCCAAACTAACGTTTAATTTATTTGTCATTTTGTGAATTGCTTAGTTTGTAGATTAGCGCTTTTTTACATACAATTTCACAACAAAAATTTTACAATGTGAATTTTACAAATATGGCCTTGTCAAAAAGTTTAGTTCGTCAGTCACATTTCCTAGGTACGAAAATCCGAAATCTTAGGAAGCGTAACCATTTAACGATGGAAGACCTGTCTGCGCGTTGTATTAGAATCAACCCAGAATACGCCCCTTCCGTTTCTTACCTTTCAATGATTGAACGTGGAAAGCGGGTTCCGAGCATCGATATGCTGGAAGTGATTGCACAGGTCTTTCAGAAGAATCCGACGTGGTTCCTCGACGACGAATCTGAACAACAAGCCATTGCTCCTGATAAGGGGAATCGTGGTGGGATAAGTGGCATGGCGCTCGAGCCGAGCTTCCTATTCTCAAACGACATCCTGCAAATTGCGATTCCTGAGATGCTGTCACAAACGGGCATTTCAGGCCGCCAGTTTGCGCACCTCTTGATTCGAGCACACCAAGAGAGCAACCAGAACCACTTCCCTGACCTTGAGCGCGCTGCGGAAGAAGTAGGCTTAAAACGTCTTAACCTCAGCGTAGAAGACCTGATAGACATCGCTAGAAGCCTAGGAATCAACATCCGCTGGGTGACACGCACGCCGCAAGACGTCGTCGATGAGCTCGGAATTAACGCTAAGCAGTTAGTGACCTCCTTCTTTGAGCCTCCCGGTACTATCTTCTTAAACGAGATTCTTAAAGAGTATCCAACTCGTCTGAAATACGACCTTTCGGTTTATATCGGTCATTGCATTCTGCACAGCAAAGAAGGCCTAAAGAGTGTGTTGTCGGTCGGTAACAACAACACGTGGGACGACAACCAGGTATCAAGCTCTTCACAGCTCAACTCCCAAGATATTCTTCAAGCATGGCGAGACTTTGAATCCAGCTTCTTTGCTGGCGCACTTCTGTGCCCGAAAGTCCCGTTTAGGCAGCTACTTGACCGCACTGGTTACGAAATCGACGTTCACAAAAGAGCAGGGGTTTCCCCCTCTGTTGCGATGCGTCGAATGACTGTAGTATCGCCCTACCCTCACTGGCACTACTTTGATGCTTATGGGCCGGGGAAACTCAAGGCGGTATATCGCGGGAACGGGATTCCGCTACCTTGGGGAAATATGAGAACGGTCGCTGACCCATGTCAACATTGGGCTGTGTTCCGTCGATTATCAGAACCTCGAGCGGGAAGCTCGGCTCAAATCTCCATTTTGAACGTGGGTGATGAGCCAAGAATCTACTGCTGTGAATCCATCAATATGACGGATCCTGCGGGTAACAATCGTGTGTTGTGTGCTGGTATAGATCTCAACCCTGCGATTGATGCTCAAGGCGGTAATTCAAGAGACATAGCAGAGCAGCTTAAAGCGTCATGCGTTAACAATGGTGGCTCTGTGGCAATTCCGCGTAACATCAAAAAAGATCTCACGACAATAGCCAAGATTCTAAATATAAATTGGATTGAACGTGGGATTGAGACAGAGGCGAGGCTTATCTGCTCCAGAGGTGGAGAATGCCCACGCCAACCAAGCTGTTACTCTAAGTGTGGTGAGTAAAAAAGTAATAACAAAAAATAGAACCTAAATTTCAGGCAAAAAAAAACCAATCACAATAAGGGTGATTGGTCATATATTTTGTGTGAACAAAAAAGGTTCACTAACAACGTCAGTTGGCTAGGTGACCCTCGGCTTAAGAAGGGTCACCATTACTAATGCAGCATGCGTGCCAACTTTTAAAACACGTATTTACTACGCATCTGGACACGTATTGGCCGGATATCCTTGTTTGTTTTGCAAACTGGAATTGCAAATTGCAAAATCCAACAAAAACGCTAGTGATTATGTTATTATTAATGAATAATTAAAGATTCATTACCCTTCCCAAAAATGTCATATTTCCCTTAGATTCAATCACTTTAAACAGCAATAAACCTCCCCTAGCTTACTCAAGCTATACGGTTACTCAACATAAACAACACCCTAAACAACGCCCATAAAAAAACGCGAACATTGAGATTCAATATTCGCGCTTATTCGATTTCTATGACAGAAAGAACTTAACCCACGAGACGCCTTTTTATAAAGCGACTCATGTTCGTTGCTCTTTCAATATCTCAGAAAAGATTACTTCTGAGGAGCTGGCTTAGAACGGCTTCGAGACGGTTTGTTTGTAGAAGGTTTGTTGCTTGTCGGCTTATTTGACGACTTGCTTGGGCCGTAGCTACCGCCGTAACCAGACTTCTTAGGTTTGCCTGCAGGTTTACCCGCGTTGTTTGGCTTACCAGTACCGCTAGATTTACCCGAACCGCTTGGTTTGCTCAGAGTGTTCTGAGCACCTGCGTTATTTGCAGCAGGTTTATTGCCCGCACTACCGCGTTTAAAGTTGCTGCCGTTGTTTCTTACTGATTTATCTTCAGTTGTCGCAGCTGAGTTGTTTTCAGCAGGTTTCTTACCAGATGTCGGCTTACGCTTTGGAGCCGAACCATTACCAGCTACATGACGCTTGTTCTTACCTGCTGGCTTGTGCCCGCGAGCGTTATCACCAGAGCGTTGACCATCAGCATGTTCACGTGGCTGTTTTGCTTTCTTCGGTTTCTTAGGCTTGATTGGACGTGAATCCAACCGAGACTCAGGTAACTTATTTACAGGAGAGAAACCTTCCAGTTCACGACGCTCTAGCACTTGTTGAATCAGGCGTTCAATACCGAACAGCTCACCCACTTCATCAGCACAAACCAATGAAATCGCTTTACCTACTTCACCTGCACGGCCAGTACGACCGATACGGTGTACATAGTCTTCTGATACATGAGGAAGATCGAAGTTAACTACTTGAGGCAGTTGCGGGATATCGATACCACGAGCGGCGATATCAGTTGCAACAAGTACTCGTACCTTACCTGTTTTGAAGTTCTCTAAGGCTTTAGTACGTGCACCTTGGCTCTTGTTACCATGGATAGGTGCAGCAGTGATGTCTTGCTCTTCAAGGAAGCGAGCAAGCTTGTTCGCACCGTGTTTCGTCTTGCTGAACACCAACACTTGTTGCCAATCGTTATCTTTGATTAGCTTCGCTAGCATTGCGCTCTTTTTCTTTTTGTCTACTGGGTAGATGCTTTGCTCAACCGTTTTTGCCGTCGAGTTTGCAGGGCTTACTGAAATCTCAACAGGATTGTTCACTAAGCCTTTCGCTAAGCTGCGGATATCATCAGAGAACGTCGCTGAGAACAGTAGGTTCTGACGCTTCTTAGGCAAGAAAGCTAAGATCTTACGAATATCGCGGATGAAACCCATGTCTAGCATGCGGTCCGCTTCATCTAGCACTAGGATTTCTAGTTGGTCAAAACGCACTGCATTTTGGTTGTATAGGTCAAGTAGACGACCCGGTGTTGCCACCAACACGTCACTACCTTTACGCAGTTTTTGCATCTGAGGGTTAATCTTCACACCACCAAACACTACCGTCGAAGTCAGCGGTAAGTTAATACCGTACTTCACTACGCTGCCATTCACTTGCGCAGCAAGCTCACGAGTTGGCGTTAGCACGAGCGCACGAACTTGGTTCTGACGTACGCGAGTACCTTTCGATAACATTTCAAGAATAGGTAGCGTGAAGCCTGCAGTTTTACCTGTACCTGTTTGAGCAGCGGCCATAACATCTTTGCCCGTTAGGACAGCTGGCACGGCTTTCTCTTGTATTGGTGATGGCTTATCGTAACCTTGTGCTTCAATAGCTTTAAGGATCGGTTCAGAAAGGCCAAGGGAGGTAAAACTCATAGATTATTTTCTCAGTTGAATAACATTTAGTATGAGCAACACGTTAAAAAGTGCGTTGCTTCAGCTTTTGCTCATCAAATACATTGATACGGAGCAAAGCGCGGTATTCTGAGGCTTTTCCCCCCATTCAGCAACTAAATTCTAATCGCAGCTAAAATTCAACCTAGATAACTTGTCGCTTCTGTTCGTACATTTTTTCATCAGCGGCTTTTAAGAGCGCATCGACATCATTGTAGTTGTTATTGTGAATAACCCAACCCACACTGATTCTGAGATAAATAGAGTGCGCGTCGTACACAACTGGTGCCGAGCATATCGCCTTTCGTAGTTTAGTCACGATCGACGATACGTGTTGATCATCGATAATGCGTGGCAACAAGACCAAGAACTCATCACCGCCTATCCTTGCGACGATATCTGAAACACGCAGCTCACTTCTGATGCGGTTAGCACACTCAATCAATACCTGATCGCCTGCCGCGTGACCATAAGTGTCGTTGATTGCTTTAAACCCATCGAGGTCGATATTTACAACGGCAAAGGTTCTCGCTCTCTGTTTTTGAGTGGTTTTGAAGGCCTGTTTGAGGCTATACATGAAGTATCGACGATTCGGTAACATCGTTAGCTCATCATGCATAGAGCGGCTATCTGCAATCCGGTACAGACGATAAATAGTAAAGAAGGCAAACGCCAACACTAATATAATGGAGTAGCCTACCAGCCTTACCGCTTGGATTCGATACCAAGGCTCATCCATCAATACATGTTCGTTACCGGAGAGAGCAAGGTACCAACCCCCGTATGGGAAACTCACCTGTTCAGTGGCGAACGCATTATCGAACACATCCTGAGTACCATAAAAGACAGCGCCATCTTTCCCTGAACTGTTTGCACCACGAATTGCTAATTCATACTTGTTCTCGATCTTGCCGATTCCAACATCTTCAAACAGCTCATCTAAACCGATAACAGCACTGGAGACACCCCAATAATCTTGATTAAAAGGCGGATCTCGGAAGATCGGAGTGCGTGCAATGAGGGCTTGTCCACCTTGAAACAGCTCAAAAGGACCGGCAATAAAGGTGTTGCCAAGATTACGGGCTATCTCAACAGACTCCCATTGATTTGGGTGATCACGATAATTAATACCGAGAATCTGCTCATTACCTTCCATCGGGTAAACAAAGTTTAGAATGTCGTCTTTGGCGAGTCCGATAAGTCGAATATGGAAGCCATCTTGAATGATATTCTCAGCAATCTTATCCCAATTTTTCACCTCACCATCGGGGTTGATGGTCACTAAGGTCGAGAAATTATTGAGGATATACATATCTGACACGATCGCGGCTTCAATCCGAGAACGAATAATGGATAGTTGCTTTTTTGCCTCTGAATACGATTCGTTTTTAAGAAAAGTTAATTGCTTGGCATGAAAGAACTCAATTGCGCTTACTATCGCAAGGAAAAAAAGAAAAGATACTACTCTGGCAGACCACTGCTTGCTAGAACCACTTGGCATTTACGAACCTCTAACACTATTGTTCTATATACTGCCTTATAACGGCTCATTTCTGGCTTATTGCCCCAGTATGCCGCTAAGTCATTAAAAATCCATACTGACGTCGACTATCTATCAAATATTGAGTGATCCATCACTTCAAACTTCTTTACTAAACGAATGGTTTAATCAAAAAGGGTTAGTGAACCTTATAAAGCTTACATTGTATTGACTCAACGCTTACATTGACGGATTCATCAATGTTATTTTACATAGACTAATAATCAGCTTGGTACCTCACGACATGAAGTTAAAAACTATCACACTGTGTACATTGCTATCAGCCTCGGTTGCCGTTCACGCACAAGAAAACGTTCAAGCGCCAACCGCAGTGAACGTTCAATCCCAAGCAGATTCGCTCAATTCTCAAGAACAATCTTTCAAGCAATCTGCAGACCTAATTCGCACCACCTACGAAAGCCAGCTTTACACCCTGCCTGCATTCAAAGAAGGTCACTACGGGCTGCGCATGTATCGTCAAACATTAGACGATAAGTATTCAGCGGCGGTGTGGAGCGACATGGCTCGAGTGGCAAGCAAGCTCAGCACCCTGTCGAATGACGTTCAAACCATGGAACAAATCGTACTCTACTCAGAGAAGCGAGTTGCATCTTATATTGGTGATAACGATGAGCGCAGTATTCGACGCTACAACATCACCAAGCACATGCCTGAATACCTTTACCTTGGTGTTGACCTTCTAGGCTCTATGGCTCGTGCTAACGAATACGGTTTAGAACACAAGAACGATGCCAAGCTACGCGAAATCATTCGTCGCTATGACTTCTCACGATACGTGACCAATGAAGACATGGTGAAAGCGTGGGCCGCTCAATTAGCGAATCAGGTTTACTGGTTGCGCCAACTGGGTGAGCAGGATGTCGTTGATGAGTTTGTCGATACCTTCAAAAAAGCGTATCCAGACGATAAAGACAAAAAACTCTCAAGCCAGCAATTCGGCAATAAGATCTATGGTATGACACACGTCATCTTCGGCGACTCAGAATATTACCAACATCAAGTAAGCGAACAAGACCATCAATGGATCTACGATTACTTTAGAGAAAACATCGATACGATTCTGCTGCGTGCGAAAGAAGATGTGATTGCTGAGGTTGGATTAACCTTCTTATTGGCAGGTTTAGAAGATGACCCAGTTCTAGAGAAAACTCGACTCGCGATTCAAGCTTCAATCGATGAGAAACAAGGCATGATCCCTTCTATCACTGGTGATTTTGATCTTGAGTACGGTGAACACCGCAACGTGTTAGCAATCATGCTACTCGATTGGCAGCAAGTGAATGAAGCGCCGACTTATGAAGGCAACCCTAAGGTGTTTACTAACATCCCTTACGGACTCATTAAAAACCAACCACCGAAGAACTAGCAACATACCTAGCCTAGGTTCATCATAGAACCCAAAAAGCCTCATACCTTTCAAGGCTGCGGCTTTTTGCTGTTTACTACGTCAGTACTCGTATCAAAAGTTGTTAATATCAAAACCTGCATAAAGATAAAAACAAAGACGACATCAAGCTCCTGACACGGCTTTGTTCATCACTATCGTAAAATCCCCTTCTGCGTAGCCCTCCGTTAAAGAGACATCATCGCAGAGCGTTTTACAGAAACGATAGACACCTTGAGGGTGATAACTCATCAAGGTATTACGCGAAGGATACTGGCTTGAGTTGAGAAGATTAAAAATCACCGTCTGATTCGCCAGTTCATACATGCGAGTAATCATGTTTGTCAGATAATCAGAATCACGAGAGATGTAGTTCAGTGAACCACTAGCGATGACAATGTCGTGCGCCTCAAGGTTCATTTTGCTCATATCACCCGCCAAAAACTGACAACGATCTTCTGTGTAGTTTTGCTTCGCCTTCTTAAGAAAGCCTGCGTGTTGGTCAACGCCGGTATAAGATTGAATACGATAGATGCTGTCGAGCAGTTCAAACAGCTCGCCATAGCCGCAACCCAAATCTAAAACACTCTTCTTTTCGAAGTCCGCCGCACGAGCGATTACTTCAAAGCGACACAATTGACTCTCTTCGCTAGTCCAACCTAAAGCTTTAGCCTTGTCGCCATTCGAGCGGTTAGTTTGTTTCCGATGATAGCGATACACCTTCCAACGATCGAGCCAGTGCATTCAAATCAGCCCTACTTCAATGAACATCAGCACACCTTGATAAGATTAAGCTTTAGAACTTGAAGAAAAGAGCCCACCGATTTTATAACCGATCGCATAGCAAACCACGGCGACAGTAACAAACACCAATGCCGAGAAGAAATACGCTACAGACGCTGCGACACCAGCCCCCCACACCACGCTGAACACCAAACCGAGATAAGCCTCTTTTGGCCACTGGTAGATAGGAAACTGAGCGCCGCCAGCAATTAGGTAAACCATCGCAAACAAGCCAATGAAGGTAACAATAAGACCGATGAGAACGCGAATGTTCATGGAGAGACCCTTGATTAATTTAGCTTGGTTGCCATTGTTCCTAGTCGAAAGCGGATATGCTTAGTCGGAACCGAATATTCTCAATCGAAATCGAATGTGCTTAATCGAAGCCGAATGTTATTAATCGCAACCTGATGATATTCAAGTATATCGGATAAAAGGAGCTGGCTCTATTACTCTTCCGAGTGAACTTTTACTCACGATAGACAAATTACAGTCGACGGCCAAAACCTGATTTCGCCTGATTAACAGGCACAAAAAAGCGGACACCCTTCTCACGTTAACTCCGTAAGCAAGGTGTCCGCTTTTACTCAATTTAGGCGCTTTAACTGAATCTAGCTTAAAGCAGGATGAAAATACCCGCTAAGCATGCACTCATTAGGTTTGCTAGCGTACCAGCAGCTACAGCTTTCAAACCTAAGTTTGCAACTTCAGCACGGCGCTCTGGTGCCATAACACCGATTGAACCTAACTGAATCGCGATAGAACCAATGTTAGCAAAGCCACATAGAGCAAAAGTCACGATCACTTGGCTGTGTTCAGATAACAGAGCTTTGTTCTCAACGAAGTCGATGAAAGCAACAAACTCGTTCATAACGATCTTCTGACCGATGTAAGAACCCGCCATCAATACTTCGTCACTTGGGATACCGATCAGCCATGCAAGAGGCGAGAACAGGTAACCAAAGATAGCTTGTAGCGTAATACCCGCAAAACCGAACGTTTCACCTAGGCTTTCTAGGCCAGTGTTGACCATCGCAATCACACTCACGAATGCAACCAACATAGTACCAACCGCTACCGCAACCTTCATACCGTTCATCGCGCCGCTTGCCAATGCATCAATCACGTTGCTTTGGTCAGCTTTATCTAGTTCGATATGGTCGTAATCACTTGGTGTGCTGCGCTCAGGAACAATGATCTTCGCCATTAACAGACTGCCCGGAGCCGCCATAAAGCTTGCAGCGATAAGGTATTTAAGCTCAACACCAAGGCCAGCATAACCACCAAGTACACTACCCGCTACCGACGCCATACCACCTGCCATTACAGCAAACAGTTCCGAACGAGTCATAGACTTTAAAAAGGGACGAATAAGAAGAGGAGACTCACCCTGAGAAAGGAAGATATTACCTGTAGCAACCAGAGATTCAGCTTTACTTGTACCCAGCAGTTTTTGCACCGCTCCGCCCAAGATTTGAATCACTTTCTGCATAACGCCTAAATAATAGAGCGCAGAGATCAAAGCACTGAAGAAGATAATGATTGGAAGTACGCGAATCGCGAAAATGAAACCTTCAGTAGCCAGATCACCAAATAGGAAAGCGATACCAACGTCTGCAAAACCAAGCAAACTCGAAACGCCATTGCTTAGGCTTGTTAACGCCAGTTGTCCCCAAGGGAAATACAATACTAAGGCTGCAAAACCGATTTGAAGTAATAGTGCACGAGAGACCGTTTTCCAGTTAATTGAAGAACGACTTTCAGATAACAGGTACGCGCAAGCAATCAGTGCAAGAACACCGACAAAACCAAATAGAATATTCATAATGTGTCCTAGTAATCCTTAAAGAGTGAACATGAGCCAAGCAAATGACATCAAAGGAACAGGACAAAGAACCGCAAGCAAAACGCTACGCGATGAAGGAGCTAACAGGGTTAGCGAATGTAACAACGAGTTGTTCATGTAAAAAATCACCTTATACAAGCAGTGGAACGTAGCTGGTCCGGTCCGTGGGGTCATTCACATATCCATGTGACGGCTTGTATTGGCTAAGCACCGGCTTAAAACCGGAAGAGAAGTATAAACAGTTAAGTGAGACTTTCATCACATTTTTTAACGCAAACGATCGCGCGATCAAGGATTAAGCAAAATGTATTGTTTGTCGTCGTTTTCGAGCTTCAAAACTGTAAACAATCTGTAGGGAGTTGAATTTGTAATGTTAAGTCTTTAAGTGTGTGAGCGTAATCACTCGGTTAATTCTGTGTGATTCTTACTACTTTTCTGTGCTCTGCCTCATTTCCCGAGACTTCAAGATTCATCTTAAGTTTAGATGCGTATATACTTTGTATGACCTCACCAAATAATTATCTATAAAATACCAATAGAGCTGATTAGATATAACAGCCATCGAGACTAAGAGAGGAAACACGTGAAGAAAATGGAAGCTCCGCACGACATGAACAATGGAGCTAGATTCAAAACAAATAGACACGGCTATGTGACAGTAGTTGAATATTATAATACCTATACTGTTATTGTCGCGTTTGAAAATACTGGAAATATCCGCGCTATCAGTGCGGCGAAATTACGTACAGGTCAACTCACCGATCGTTCTGTCGCGCCTGAATCAATTATGATTGGTGAAAAGGTTGAATCGGTTAAACACGGGATACTAACCATTACTCAAGTTGAATCTGAAAATATTGTGGTACTGACCAATGCCAATAACGAAGAAATTAGAATGTTATTGCCTGCCGTACAGAAAATGAAAGATAAAACAGAAGAAGTCGACAGTGAAAATATTGCCTCCCCAAAACCAACCTCTCTTAGCGAACTGACTAAAAGAAATAAAAAGACCAAAGACGTTAATAGCATGCTTAAGAAAATGCTTACTGACTACGGTCGATACGATTAACTCTCTGTTTTCAACAATAAAGCCTCTATAGATTTATATTCTAATATAAAAACTAGTTAAGCCTGCCTTTCTCAATAAAATACGTTGCATATTCGAGTGAAAAGTTAAATTTGATCAAAGTCTCACTCTGGATCTTTACTACAAATTAACGAGATCTCCATCACAATCTCATTTTAGTTTTGTGATGGGGATCTTATTGAAATCTGAATACTTCCATTACTATGCTCTCACACAATAAGAGAACGAAGTTTCTCAACCCCTAAAATCCAATTGAGACAAATATTATGAAAAAGATTCTTGTAGTTTGCGGTAACGGCCTTGGTACTTCTCTAATGATGGAAATGGCAGTAAAAGAAGTCGCTAAAAAAAACGGTTTCGAAGCAGAAGTTGATCACGAAGATCTTTCATCTGCAGCATCAAGCAATGCGGATATTTGGGTTGCAGCAACAGACGTTGCAAACCAACTAAAAGACGCTGGTAAAGAGAATATCATCAGCCTTAAAAATATTTTTGACAAAGCATCTATTGAAGAACAACTAAAAACTTTCATGTAAGGTCAAAATTATGCAAAACTTTTTCGAGTTCATGCTCGGCTTATTAAAAGAGCCGGCGATCATGGTAGGTTTAATTGCTTTTATCGGCCTGGTTGCACAAAAAGCAGATGTTTCTACCATTCTAAAAGGCACAATTAAAACCGTAATGGGTTTCCTAATTTTAGGTTTTGGTGCTGGCGCTCTTGTTGGCGCACTAAATAACTTCTCTGTTGTATTTACTGAAGCATTCGGCGTAAGTGGTGTTATTCCAAATAACGAAGCAATTGTTGCATTAGCACAAGAAGCATTCGGTTATGAAATGGCTCTAATTATGTTCTTCGCATTCGTTGTGAATATTTTATTGGCTCGTTTAACACCTTTAAAATATATTTTCTTAACGGGTCACCACACAATGTTCATGTCTATGCTGGTAGCGGTAATCCTGTCTACAGCTAACATCGAAGGCACTGCTCTCGTTGCAATCGGCTCGATCATTGTGGGTTCACTGATGGTTATCATGCCTGCACTTGCTCAAAAATACACAGAGAAAGTGATGGGTACTGATCAGTTGGCGATGGGTCACTTCTCAACGTTCTCATACTTAGTATCGGGTTACATTGGTAGCAAGTTTGGTGACACTTCAAAATCAACAGAAGACATCAACGTACCTAAAAGCCTAATGTTCCTGCGTGATACGCCAGTTGCTGTAGCAACAACAATGGCTATCTTCTTTATGTTTGCCTCAATTGTTGCTGGCGGTGACTTTGTTGAAACAGTATCAGGCGGTCAAAACTGGGTAGTATTCACCTTCATGCAATCTCTTGTGTTTGCCGGTGGTGTTTACATCGTACTGCAAGGTGTGAAGATGCTGATTGCTGAAATCGTTCCTGCATTCAAAGGTATCTCTGACAAGCTAGTACCGGGCGCAAAACCTGCTCTAGACTGCCCTATGGTATTCCCTGTAGCACCAAACGCGGTACTTATCGGTTTCCTTTGTTCTTTCGCTGCTGGCCTACTAGCAATGGCAGTTCAAGGCGCGCTTGGCTGGACAATCATTGTAGCTGGCGTCGTTCCACACTTCTTCGTAGGTGGTGCAGCAGGCGTTTACGGTAATGCGACAGGCGGTCTACGCGGTGCAATTCTCGGTTCATTCACGCAAGGTCTGTGTATCTCTTTCCTACCAATGCTACTGCTTCCAGTACTGGGTGGCCTTGGTCTTGAAGCGACAACGTTTGCTGACTTCGACTTCGGCGTTGTTGGTCTTATCCTAGGGTGGATTGTTTCATGAGCTTATTCGATTTAATTGGTAACCAAGGCGTTATCATCAACTCTGAAGAGAACCTAACGGTTGATGCTGCGATAGATGTGACCTGTTCAACACTGCTAGCGAGCAACAAAATCGAAGCAAGCTATGTTGAAGCTATCAAGCAAAAACACAAGGATATTGGCGCGTACTATGTTCTAGCACCAAAGATTGCGATGCCTCATGCTCGCCCTGAAGATGGTGTGAACGAAGCATCACTGCAAGTAACGGTATTCAAGAAGGGTGTTGATTTAGAGTCAGAAGACAACGGTGACGTTTACCTTTCGATTACTCTGGCAGCGATGGACTCAGATAGCCACATCCATACGATTATGGCGCTATCAGAGTTGTTCCAAAATGATGATGACATCGATGCCATCATCGCAGCGGAAACTGAGCAAGCGATCATCGAGATCTTAAAACGATACTAATCTCGATATAAAGATCCTGATAAGCCCCCATGAAAAAAGCGATAGCCTCGGCTATCGCTTTTCTGTTTCTGGTGCTTGGTCATTTCTCATCGAATATGAGTTAAGGCATCACACCTAGAAAGCATTCAGTGGCGTTAAAACGCGTACATTCGTTTGTCTGTCGATAATTCAAAGCAATATTGCGCGTGTTTATTAAGGCACTCAAACACTTCTCGATCCAACTTAAAGTTATCAACGTGGTCCCTCAAAATAGCGAGAGTCTCTTCTAACGTCATGCCTCCACGATAAGGTCGAGACTGAGTTAGCGCTTGAAACACATCCACCACAGCAACAATTCGACTGGGTTGATCCAACTCTTCCGCCGTTTTTCCCATTGGGTAACCCGAACCATCTAACCTTTCATGATGATCAGATGCCCACTGACAAACCTGAGGTGAACTGAACAACTCCTGCAATGCGAATCGAGTGTCCGTTGCATGGCGTTTAATACAGCAATACTCTTCTTCAGTGAGTAAATCCGGCTTATGCAGAATGTCATTAGGGGTTTGCAGTTTACCGATATCATGGACTAACCCAGCCAGATAGAGTTTGCGCTGAGTGGTGTAGGAATAACCCAGCTGTTTGGCGAGGTATTCTGAAAGCTGCCCAACCTTTAAAGAGTGCTTAAAGGTAAACGAACTTTTGGTATCAACAACATTGGCGATAAACTCGGCAAAGGCCACCGTCTCATCCAGCGACATTTGCTGGGAGAAAAATGGCACAGGTTCAAAGTTATCCCTCATGTTCTCGAGGTATGGAATCTCCATAGAAAACCAGAAGTCATCCAAATCAACCAACTCGCACATGTGTTGCACAAGGTTGGTTTCGAACATCTCATCCGCTTGTTCAGTCAAACGTTCAATGATGCTCGCTTTGCCATCTGGTGTTAGGTTTCCATAACGATCAGAAGAGGTTATGCCGTATAGATAATCGACTCTATCGGCAAGCATCACGATGGCAGCTAGTTCTCTTTCTAACTCGCTGATATGAATAGCCCTTAGCTCAGACCACGGAGTATGGTGATAAAGAACCGGCTTAGCAAATATAGAAAGAACTGGGCACTCTTTTAAGATTTGGTAGCCCTTTTGACAATGGTGATAGCTTGAGTCAGGTACAAACCCAGACGTTAAACTGAGCTGTTCATCAATTTGCGAGACACCACAGTCGTGAATCAAGCCTAACGAAAACGCGAGCTGCGCTTGCTCTTCTTCCCACCCCACACTCAGAGCACATCGATACGCGATATAGCCCACTCTCTGTCCATGATTTTTACTTTCGAAACCGACGTTATCAAGCGCCTTAGCAATACCGAATAGAGCCTTCCTTAGGTCCACGGTCACGTCCTGGCAATGTTGATTCATTATTTAAGCCTAGCATTTTTATATTTTTTATATATTTAGGCCGCTAATACTAATGCATAGCTAATGATTATATACACAACTATTGTAAGGTTTAATGAGTTTCGTGATAGAACCAACGTATTACGAAAAATCCGTGCTACAAATGGTTGCATATTAAAAATCATGCGACATTATAGCCTGCCGACTAAGATTCGCTTAAATAAGCAGCCATAAGAAAAGGAAAGACATGTTTAAAACGGTTATCGACAACGAACTCTCCATCGCATTGGTTGAAGAGAGCTTCGCTTCTCACTACGCGGAAATCTCACAAAGCCAGAATGAGTACCTAAGTCAATGGCTCGTGTGGCCGCCACATTGTAAAACCGAGCAAGACTTTAGGATCTTCATCCAACGCTCGCTACACGATTATGCCGAAGGGAAAAGCATGACTTGTGCAATCGTGTATCAAGACAAGGTCGTCGGTAACTGCAGTTTCAATACCATTGATCATGATAAGCAAAAGGTGACCATAGGTTATTGGTTATCTGAGACATACCAAGGAAAGGGGATTGTGACGCGCGTTGTCCAGAAGCTGATTGATGTTGCTTTCAATGAGTTAGATATGGAAAAGGTAGAGATATCAGCTGCAACCGGTAACCAAAGCAGCCGTAAGGTTTGTGAGCGCTTACATTTCACGTTAGAAGGTATTATAACTCGTAACGAGAACTTGAATGGCCGCATCGTAGACCACGCTATTTATGGACTTCATCGCTCTAAGCTCTAAGCTCTAGGCTCTAGGCTCTAGGCTCTAGGCTCTAGGCTCTAGGCTCTAGGCTCTAGGCAGTAGTAACTAAGAAGTCACTCGCTTGTAAATCGGAATATAACAAAGCCACGGTATTAGTCGGTGGCTTTGTTATTTGACGAGCCTGAAGAGCTCTTGAAGCTGCAGCTTATGCGATCTTAGGAATCACGATACTGAACTTGGCGCCACCATAGTTGCTGTCGTCGATTTTGATATCCCAAGAAAGTTTTTTAGCCGCCGATAGAGCAATCGCGAGGCCCAACCCCAATCCACCGTTGGTCGACGTTCTGCTTGAGTCTAGTCGAGAGAACGGAAGGAATACCTCATCACGCCTATTCTCTGGTATTCCAGAACCATTGTCTTCAATCACCACCAGCCAGTTTTCTGAGTTCTCATCCAGCGTCATCCACACTTTGTCTTGTGTGTAATTACCCGCATTCTTGAGAACGTTATCGAACACCAAGCGTGCCATTGAGCAATCACACTTAATCTTGCACTCTAGCTGTACCTTAGATTCAAAGGTGGCATTGTCTAGTTTCGAGTAACGAATTCGGTCTAGGCAATACTCACGAAGATCGGAGGTCACTTTAACGAGCTCAAAGAAAGAGTTATCCATGACATTCAACTTCGACAGCATGATGATTTCTGACGTGAGCTCGTTGATATCCTCAATGTAGGTATCAATGTCATCGAAAAGAACCTGATGATTATCGGGGGCTCCCCTTCTTAGGATATCGGTCGCCAGTTGAATACGACTTAGCGGAGTTCGTACTTCGTGTGGGATAGCTTGAGCGAAAATATGACTTTGTTTTACTTTGCTTTCGATCTCTTCAGCCATGAAGTTAAAACTGCTGGCCAAATCAGAAACAGGATGGATGTCGTCCATGTCAGATCGAGTACTAAGCTTGCCCTTACCAAACTGTTTCTGCTTCTCGACGAGCAACTCTATTCTTTCTTGAAAACGCCTCACAGGTAAGTAAACACTTGCTCCAATCGCCACAATCACAGCCAACAACAGCCCTAACAAAAAGTGTCGTTCTGAGTCTTCGTACCATTCAATGTCAGGAGAGAAAAAGTCCCCTACCTCACTGAACCCAAAACTGAATTTAGAGTTTGGTAGCTGAAACACGGTCGAATAGAGGTTGTCATCACTTAGATATATCGGCACACCGTTTAAGGTTGTGTATAACTCACATTGTTGGCAAGGCGCCTCGCCCGACCAATTCTCCAACAGGCGTAAATTGAAGATATAAAATTGTTGGTAGCCTGTTCTATCGAGCTCTTTATAGAGAGAGTTTTCTTGATTGTGTTGACGAACATACTGCTCCGCAAAGTAGATGCCATCATTGAGGAAGGTTTCGATCTCGGTGCGTCGCATGTGCCCCTCACCAAGGTTCAAGAACAAAAATATCGTTGCCGACATCCCAGTCACAATCCCAAGGTATAAGCGAGCAAACATCGAAACCGAGCGAAGCTTCGTAGCAATGAACTTACGCAACCAGCATGTACCCCTTGTTGCGAACCGTACGAATCAACTGTTTGTCTTTTGCGTGAATGCGCAGCTTTCGGCGTAACCCAGACACGCGCATATCAATCGAGCGGTCGTTGAACGCGTAATCTATCCCTCTAAATAACTGACAGCACTGGTCTCGAGTCACGACCTGACAGATGTTATTAACGAGAAGGTTTAAGATTTCAAATTCAGCAGAAGTAAGCTTGAGGTTTTGGCCGTAGAGCGTGGCACTTTGAGCAGAGCTGTTGATTACAATATCGCACTGTTTTTCAGCCGTAGTTTCTTGCGCAGTTTTTACGGGAGTCGCTCGACGCAATAACGCTTCAATTCGCGCTAACAAGGCATGGCCACGAATCGGTTTGGCAACGTAATCGTCCGCACCAAATTTAAACAAGCTGACCTCGCTCATTTCATCGGCGGGAGCCGTTAGCACTAAAATCATTCCATTGTAAAACTCACGGGCTTGACGGCAAATTTGCGCGCCGCTCATCCCTGGAAGCATCAAGTCCAACAGCACTAAATCAGGTTCAATACTACGGATCGCTTCAAGTGCCAAGTTCCCTTCATGAACAACGCTAACATTGTAACCTTCAGCTTCGAGGTAAAGCGTCGTTAGACGAGCTATCTCTTGGTCATCTTCAACAATGAGCACTTTGGTTTTCGACATTCCTATCACCAGTATTTATTAAAAGCGAAGGCAGTATATATACTGGTCATAGATCATCAATATTGGAATCAGAGCCCTACATTTACCGTACGCAAAACATAGTAATCACTTTTGTACATACACGTTTACAGAATAGAGAACCAACAACCGGTGCGCCTTGGTTTATCAAGGTTTCCTCCTTCAGAGCACACCATTTTGATGTGCAAGGAAAGTGGCTCTTTGATAAAAGCGAACTGCTGCGAAACCTAACCTGTACAACAAAGCAAAAAGAGAAGCTGATAAAAGCCAGATACAACGCAGAACACTACTGTTTAACGGAGCTTTATAATCGCCGTGGGATCAGCAACCTTCTAGAAACCAGCATTGCCTATCGCTCACCGTTTGAATTGATGTTTGTCGACCTTGATGGCTTCAAATTAGTTAATGACACTTATGGGCACACTGTCGGAGACCAACGACTCAAACAGGTTGGTGAACGCCTTAAACAGTTGGTTGATGAGAAATGCATGATAGGGCGATTTGGTGGCGACGAATTCATTGTGATTGCCCACACCTGCCGAAATCAAAATATCCCACTACTTTGCTCTCGCATCATTGATGCCTTAAACCGAAGTTTCCATATCAGAGGCATCGGCAGTTTATCTGTCGGTTGCAGCATAGGTACCGCGCATTTCCCTGATAACGCGGTTGACCAAGAAACATTGCTAAAGCAAGCGGGTATGGCGATGCATCTTGCAAAAGCGAATGGTCGAAACCGCTTCCAAACGTTTACCCCAGACTTAGCACAAACCCTGCATCGCAAAGTAGAGATCCGCCATCGACTGGCACGCGCCATAGAAAACGACGATCTCAACCTTCACTATCAACCGATCATGAACACCAACAGCGACAAGGTGAAAGGGTTTGAAGCCTTGCTTCGATGGTCAGACAAAGAGCTAGGTAACATAGGCCCTGATGAGTTTATTAGCTTAGCGGAGGAGACGGGGCAGATTGTACCGCTCGGGAAATGGGTTCTGAACTCTGCACTCAAACAGCTATCGATATGGCAACGTGAGTTTGATAGTGAGTTGATGATGAGTATCAATATTTCGAGTATTCAGATGCACGCGACCTTTGCCGAGCAGCTATTAGCAATGTTGAACTTCTACAATATCCAACCTCAAAGCATCGCCCTTGAGATCACCGAATCTTCCATGATCTTCAAGCATGGTGAAGTCAGGCAAGCGTTAAGCGATATTTCTAAATTGGGCGTAGAGCTTCACCTTGATGACTTTGGCACAGGCTACTCGTCACTGTCGATGTTGCATGACTTACCGATTAGCACCGTGAAACTCGATAAAAGCTTCGTCCACGGTTCACACAAAGGGAGCAAAGCGATTGTCCAAGCCACCCATGCTATCTGTGAAAAATTGGGGCTAAAAGTGGTTGCTGAAGGTGTCGAAACCGAAACGCAAAAAGCGTTCTTAATCGATTGTGGATACCAGTATCTTCAGGGATTTTTATTTAGTAAACCAATTCCCTCAAATGAAGTCGAAAGTCAGTTTTTGAATGGTCGACAATCCTACAATTAAAGACTTATTTATCAATAAATTAAGTCGTTTGAATACTTCCTAAACAATCGGCTGCTGTGGGTGTGTACGCTTACGTATGCTTACATAGCGTTTAACAGTAAGAGGAAATAATTAAGCTATTGTTTATAAAGAAAATTACTTAGAAATTCACACAATAAAACACCAAACCATTATACCGACTAACTGTAATGACTTTGGTATTTAGATTACCCTCATTCCGTCCCTTTAGCAGAGCAAATAATCGGTAACCATGAACAGACAAAACGGCTTCACTCTTTTAGAACTCATCATCTCTGTATTAATTTTAGCGATCGTTTCGGCGACAGCTATGGTCAAGTTCTTAGACGTTCAAGGAAGTGCTCGGGCGAGTAAAATACATGATGTGGCTGGTAACCTTCGCACGGGTATCGATATGATCTACGCGAAGTCAGCGATTGCTGGCGTTGAGGATGAGTGCAACTATGTTGAAAAGACGGAGATTGAGACCTACTACGTTTGTCATGGTTACCCAATCGCCTATGTTGACTCACTAAGAAGACTGCTCAATATCGACGCAACAGAGCTTCATGTCATCAACAAAGAAGTAGACTCTGGCAGCAATGCAGAAAGAGTAGCCGCCATCTCTTTCGACACCGAAAACTACACCTATTCGCCAGAAGGAGACTTTTGTCAGGTGCTTTATCAGCCAGAAAAAGAACCACAGATCGTGGTGCTTGATGGTGCATGTTAAATACTCAACGATTGCACGCTTCCATAGTTAACACAAAGCCACCGCAACAGATCTTTTAATATCATGTGGTTACGCTAACATTTGCTCAAAAATAACACTAATTGATCTAACTTGTTGCTGCTTATACTTTTAGGCAGTGCTCATGGTATAATACCAACCTCATTCATATCTTATTTTCATCACTAGCCGATTAATATTTACATAGACACATATTTGATACATATGTCAATAATAATTCCATTAAAATTCTTTAATCAACACATCATGATAAAAATCATCCTTTCCCTATTTTAAATATCCCACCTTAAAGTTTAATTATTTAAATTTCGTAACAGAATAAATTAAAGTCAATCATTCAACAAATATAATTAATTCTATCATTGATTACTTTAATTAAATCACCAAAACAATACGCCACATAAATTATATTAATATCACATAAAATGACATAATTTAATTTTATCATGAAAAATTCTGATAAATCTCACGCATCGATAAGCCGAATGAATACCATCAGAAGCTACATTAGAAACCTCTAAATCCAGTCGCTAAACCTACCGCGTAGAAGCTGTGAAATGGATAAATACCAAAACAAATGGATAAATCCCCTTTACCCCTTGTAAATCATTGGCTTTCATTTATAAATTCAACTTTTGGGTGAACATCTCCATAACCTTTCATTAAAGCCCAAATTCTGCGATTAGTATCAACATCTTAAGAGGAAATGGTGACATTTTGGTTATATTATTTAGATCGAACTCTTGTGTTGAATGACAATCCCAGCCATCACATATCCATCACACAAATATAATAACTATCGCTTAGGAGTTGAGCTATGCACTGTTCTTTCAATATAAATAACAATAATGAGAGCTTGCAACTGATCTACAATGAAGAAAAAATATACATAAAAAGAGACAGTAATAAGATATCAGAGGAAACTCTTAATAGTAAAGAGAGTTTTGTTTTCAAATACCTTATTGAACACTCGTCAATATCAAACCCTCAATCTGCACGAGATGTTGAAGAATCTTTTAAATTACACTTTGACGAAGAGTTTAGCTTATACGCGTTAAAAAATATTATTGCTTCTATAAGAAAGAAATATCGAAGCTTATGTAAGAAAGCGAAGGTAGATAATAATAGCGAACTTATCTCTAACCTTTATAAGGTAGGTTACTTTATCGATCTCGATAAAAGCTCAACCAACCGTATCGCACCTAAGTACGACATCAACCAGTTCAAGCCCAGCCAGTTCGAGATGTTGAAACTGATGTTCAACACCTATCATCGAGAGCTGATTAAGGCTCTGATAGCCGTGTTCACCATCTCTTCCTTTTTCCTATTCGTTGTCTACTTTTCCCAAATCCTTTATACGACGAAGATTGCGAATGAATACAGTGAGAACACCAAACACATTGCCGCAGAAGTCATGGACTACGGTTGCGATAGCCACGGGGCTGTGCACTCGCTAAGGCACTCGCTCAACCTTGATTCTGTCGTCATGACCACACCTTATGACTCCTGCTATATCTCTAAAACACGTTCTAAGATGATAGAGCTCAATCAATTAGACGACTTCTACGATAGTGCTGACTTTGCCTATTCACGCTTCATGGATACCGAGCACGACATTGAGATGGTTGCTCGAATATCTAAACGATCTATCGAAGCTCGATACAAGAACTCACTATTGCCTCTATTAGTCGATTCTATCTCCATCCAGAAGAATGGTTACTACATCTTAAACCTTGGCGAAGAGAGTAAATCTATCTATCAAACCTCCCTACCAACGGGTGCAACCATCACCTTCTACAGTGACGACATTGTTGCACTATGGATTGCGCTTTCTCTGATACTCGCCACCCTGCTTTATCGCTCCTATATTCTGGGTTTCGTGATCTACCTGTTTCGTTGGAAACACATCTCCTTTGAAGAAGAGCCGATCATCAACACCGAAGACAACTGCGTTCTCTACTACGAGTTGTTATCTCGTGTGCGTAACGTTGGCGTTTTAAGCTTCATCAACACCATGAGACGCACCAATTTACTCACCTTTCATACTATTTTACTCATCGAGACAGTCAGAAAAGCGAAGTTAAACAACAGCCATGAGATCTATGGTGTCAACGTGTGCCCAAGTGCTTTGGTAGGGTCGAACTTCGCAAGGCTCAGAGAGCATTTAACCGCGATGGAAGCAAATGAGTTTGTCGTCGAGATTACTGAATATTCGAACATTGGCTATGGGTGTGAGGTTATCGATAACATTAAGGATATCAAAAAGCTTGGTATCACTATCGCTCTGGATGACTTTGGTACGGGCAATAACAACATCGAAATCATCAATGTTATCTCTCCGGCCTATCTAAAACTGGATCGTTGCTTTGTTAAGGATATCGAGTCAGGAGAGCATCATCAGGGTGTATTGCTCAATATCTCGGAGATTGGACGCCTATCAAATATCACAATGATTTATGAAGGTGTCGAGACGCGTAGGCAGCAATATATCTTGTGTCAATTAGGCTACAACTTACATCAAGGTTACCTATATAGCCGGCCTAATGACTCAAAGGAGCAATAGGCCCAGCCTAATAGAAATCTTGATCAGCAACCATTCCCTATTCAAATAATCATCGCTTATACAGCTGCTTGAGAGCCCACAAGGATGTAGGCTTCAAGTGCCCTCCCCACCAAACGTGCTTTATCTAAACATAAAAATACCCGATGCACTTTCATAAAATCCTTGCCAACTCGAATAAATAGGTTAGTGTTATACACATGTATATCACCATGCAGTTTTAATTATGACCGAATGGAAAGACGACCAGCCGATCTTTAGGCAGCTTGCCGCCAAGATCAGTGACCAAATTCTTCAGGGTGTTTGGCTAGAGCTACAAGCATTGCCCTCTGTGCGTGCGGTTGCCGCCGATCTCAAGATCAACCACCTTACTGTCATGAAAAGCTACCAGTTACTGGTGGATGAAGGCTTGGTAGAGAAAAAACGCGGCCAAGGCATGTATGTGGCCGAAGGGGCACTTCAAAAATTGAAAGAGTCCGCACACCAATCATTCATCAACACACAGATCCCAGCCATCGCTGAGACGCTAAGCATCATTGATATGAGTGTCGAAGAACTCGTGAAACAGCTAGCACAACATATAAAGGACAAGTCATGAGTACGTTACTTTCCGTGAAAAACGTAACCAAAACCTATTCAAATCAAGTGGGTGTCGAGAACATCAGCTTTGAGTTAAAACCGGGGCAAGTGCTTGGACTGCTGGGCCATAATGGCGCAGGGAAATCGACACTGATCAAATCACTGCTTGGTGGACACAGCTATCAAGGTGAGATAGAGGTTAATGGCTACCACCCTATCCACCAGCATG
Source organism: Vibrio sp. 10N.286.52.C3 (assembly GCF_041468865.1). Classification (NCBI taxonomy): domain Bacteria; kingdom Pseudomonadati; phylum Pseudomonadota; class Gammaproteobacteria; order Vibrionales; family Vibrionaceae; genus Vibrio; species Vibrio sp. 10N.286.52.C3. The sequence continues at coordinate 93,017 of NZ_JBFRJM010000003.1, forward strand.
CAGAACTCATGCTGCACTTGTCGTACATTTCAGATGTTAACGTGTTACCCGAGTGGATGACCGTTAAGCAACTGCTTAGATACACCCAAGGTGTACACCCTAGCTTCAACAAGCAAAAAGCAGAACAGACGCTAAGCAGCACCAACATCAAGCTCTCTTCGACTATCAAGCAGCTTTCTAAGGGAATGAAGGTACAACTTCACCTTGCGATCATCATCGCGACTGACACCCAAGTGTTGATCTTAGATGAGCCTACACTTGGCCTAGATTTACTGTACCGCGATACTTTTTATCGCCATCTACTTGAGTGGTTCCACGACGGCGAACGCGCCATGATCATTGCAAGCCATGAGGTTTCAGAGATTGAACATTTATTAACGGATGTTCTGATTTTAAAACAAGGCCATTGTGTGCTGCAAAAGAGCATGGAAGACATCGAAAATGACTATTTCATTATCGAAGTCGCAAATAACCATTCAAGCGAGATACAGAAACTCAACCCACTGACCTCGCAATCAGGCCTGGGCACCACTAAGTGGTTATTGGAAGGTCAATACAAAGCGCAGGTTGAATCACTGGGTAACATCTATAACGTTGGTCTCGCAGATCTATTCCTTGCAACACAGACGGAGAAGGCATAATGCATCCAAGTTTTTACATGCTAGAAAAAGAACTCATCGAGCACAAAATTAACACTCGATTGCCTCTGTTTGTCGCGTTATGTGGTTTCTTACTGTTCGTTAGTCTGTTCTTCAATGGCGCAGCGCAGCATGAGTTTTTCTTCGAAATGCAAGTGAACGGTGACGTGAGCGACATCCACAGAGAGTTCGCACAAGACCTCAACTCAGTGATCTACTTTGGCGCGGGCCTTATTTCACTGATCCTATCGACGCTTTACATCCCTAAAACGCTGCGTAAAGAGCGCCAAGAAGGCAGTTCGATGTTTTGGAGAAGTATGCCGGTATCTAACGCAATGACTCACGGTGTGAAACTCGGCTTCGGTTTAGTGGTTATTCCGGCAATCTGTGCGTTGCTTGTGTTGTTCGCCGATTTCCTATTCTGGATATTGAACGTGTCTAGCGAGCAGCAACTGGCGCTACTGGTTGAGCAGCAATCCCTACTGTATGTGCTGAGCAACTGGCTCGTATTCTTTGGGAGAATGTTGTTAGTTGCACTGGTTTTACTACCACTGGCAACTGTGACCCTAGCGATTTCGCAGTTGGTGAACTCTCCATTGCTTGTCATTTTTATCTCAAGCTATGCGATTAAGTTCCTCTCTGTCGCTGTATTTGGGTTCTATGGCATCAACGATTTCCTATCTCTCATCGCATCACTTCCAATGAAGGTACTGACAGCAAGCAACCCATTCAGCGCGATTGCTGAAGCACCGGTTTTATCGTTAAGTATTTACGTACTGATTGGCATTGGCGGCTATCTGCTGAGCCTAAAGCTAAATAGAACGGATGACGTGAGCTTAAAGACGCTATTCCAACGCTAGAGTCTATCCTAAGCACGAGTCTTTATCGGGCAGTCACATCAGGTACCAAAATCTAAATCAAAGCTTCTGAGAAATCGGGAGCTTTTTTATTATCAGGACGTTAGCGAATACGGGGATGCGAAACCAAGGAATAAGGAACAAGGAACAAGGAACAAGGAACAAGGAACAAGGAACAAACAAGTTTTAATTTGGAGAACAGGTTTAACAAACGAAGATAAACTTAGAGGAGGTATTAATGAGCTGACATTGAATTGCATTGTTGTTAATGCCTGCCAGCTCTTTGGGGATGATTTCGCTAGTCGCCGACCAGATGAAGGTCCTTGAGAGTGCTAATGAAATCAGTTTGTTGCGTTTTACATTTTATTAAGCTTTTCAGCTTTTAAAGCTTTACGATTTAAAGCTTATTTCTTTGATGCTTCTTTTGACGTGTCTTTCCAGTATTGGATACGAACGCGATGAAGCTGTGCTCTTCTCATTTTTTTCATAAGGGATATTTCCTTTTCTTTAACTGCTCTTCATGAGCTATTTTTATTGCCAACCATTCGAATCTAACGGTGTTTGATGCCCAGATCAATGATACAAATCACAAAATATATAGAGTTTTGAGTACCATTTACATCAAAGTATGACCTAGATATCAACTATGGCTCAATTCAATCCTATGAGCCGCTGTTCAAAATTAAGGTTAGTTCTCTCAGATGACAAATTCATTTCAGTATCAATACAGTTCAATGATACTAATTTAATAGACCGGACCAACGTTGATTTAGTTCCAGTGTCTTGTCATTTATTGATTATATCGCCCCTAAAGTTACGGCGTAACTACAAATGCATTCGATGTGAACAAATAATCGCCACATTAGCCTATACGTCACAACATCAAAATGGGATTATGTTTGTAACGGATAAAGCTTTTGATAGAAAAATCCGTAATGGACCAAATTAAATGGACGTAATTATGAGTAAAGTAATTCTGCAAGGGCATATTCTAGTGCCAGACAACGATCTAGAAGCCGTCACACAAGCCTTAGCTGTGCACAAAGAACTGACACTAGAAGAACCTGGTTGTATGGTCTTTCGAATCAGTCAAAGCACCCTTCAACCTATTCGCTTTGAAGTGTATGAAGAATTCACTAGCCGAGAAGCATTCGAAGCCCACCAACAGCGAGTAAAAGCATCTGAATGGGGTGCAATCTCTCAGAACGTGACACGTCACTACCAAGTCACCGATGTTCCGACATCATAATGATACATCCGCTAGCCAAGCGCATCGTCACGTTGATCAAACAAGATCCCTTACGAATGAAGGTTTTAGACCGTGTCGCTCAGTTGGATTTGCCGCAGTGTTATGTCGCTGCGGGCTTTGTGAGAAACCTCGTTTGGGATCACCAGCATGGTTATGCCTCCCCGACTCCATTCAATGATATTGATGTGATCTACTTTGATCCCATTGATACCTCTTACGAATCGGATCTTAGATACGAGGCTCAGCTTAAACAACGGTTACCCGAACTGAATTGGCAAGTTCGCAATCAAGCCTACATGCACACTAGAAATGGGGATGAACCTTACCAAGGCTCATTGGATGCGATGAGTTATTGGCCAGAGAAAGAAACCGCCGTCGCCGTGAAACAAAGCCTCCATGGAAACATCGAGTGTATTTCTGCCTTTGGCTTAGAGAGTTTGTTTGATTTGCAAATCACACCCAATCCAAAGCGTAGCCGAGATATCTTTGATCAAAGAGTGCAATCCAAAGGTTGGCTAACCCAGTGGCCCAAGTTAACGATGAGTCACAGTTAACTAGCAGTCGAATTCAAACGCTAAAACCATTGACTAAAAGTCCAATCAGATCGAACATGCCCCACTTATTAGCTTATTAAGTTAGTAATTAACCAACTCATCAACCACGCGTGGCGACTAGCTGCTACGCTCTCTCGTCATACTGAGTAACGACCATGAACCAACAATACATGCTGCAAGCACTCGAAGCTTCGCGCCAAGCCTTACCTGATTGCCAACCAAACCCGCCAGTAGGGTGTGTTTTGGTGAAAGACGATAAGGTGGTGTCTGTTGGATACACGCAAAAAGTCGGCGGAAACCACGCCGAGGTTGAAGCACTCAATAACTATAACGACAAAACGGACGGAACAATGGAAGGGGTTACCGCTTACGTAACTTTAGAGCCATGTTCGTTTGTCGGCAGAACACCCGCTTGCGCCAATACATTGGTTAAAGCAGGTGTAAAACACGTAGTCGTGGCGATGCTAGACCCAGACCCTCGTAATAATGGTCGTGGAGTTGCCATCCTTGAATCGCACGGCGTGAAGGTGGATGTGGGGTTATGCCAAGCGCAAGTGAGCGCCTTTTTAACCCCTTACCTTGGTAAGTCCTAGATCTTAAACAGCCAGTATTAGTTCAATTTCACTCGATAAAGCGGATTGACTGGCTTATCGACAAAATACGACCAAATATGATCGTAGACGGCATGTTGGTTGGGGAACGGCGCTAACGCTTTTGCTTCTTCTAAATTACACCAGCGGTACTCGGTGTGTTCGTCATTCAGTTCAATCGCTTGGTTGGGTGGGCATAGCACCGCAAACACAGGGATTAGCTGAATCACATTCACGTGCGCCTCATAAAACTGCTCCAGAAACTGCGCGTTATACAAAGCTTCCACTTTAATTTGGGTCTCTTCTTCAAACTCGCGCACGATAGCCTGCCAGCCTGTTTCACCCGCTTCAATCGAGCCTGCGACGTGACACCAAAACTCACCTTTAACACGCTTCATTAATAGCATTTTCATTTGTCCGTCGCTCTCTGAAATAGCGACACCGGAAACAATCGAAGTATTGAGTGGAATCATAACGTTACCTTAGTTTTAATAAGAGGGCGGCAAGGCTACCACCCTTGGTTTGTTAAATTGTCTTCTATGATTAAAAACGAGAAGTTACTCATCAATTAATGAAGTTCAAGCCATAACTCATGGGTTCAGTGTTAACCATCTCGCTTAGCTATCCTGTAATAGAACCATTTCTTATTTGAGGCGTATTTCGATAAAGAGTAGAATCGCCGCCTTGTACTGTGTTTAAAGCCTTTAAACATACACAGTAGACTCACAACCATTTATCACCACGATATAAGTATTAATACGACTATGCACTCATCAAAACCAACGCACGACTCAGAAAACAGCCATACTCCTGAGCATTGCTTCACTCGTTTTCAACAGCCGATCGAGTCATATTCGTTGCCTGAGCGTTTCACATTCCCGTTCTACTACGAACCGCACCCACTGTGTGAAATAGCCTCTCATCAGCTTCAACAATATCTAGAAACACAAACCGACTGGCAGCATGACTTCGGACTGGATTCTGACGCTGGTCGCGGCAAAATGTTTGGTGTGTTACTGGTGAAAAGCCCAGAAGGTGAATTGGGTTACTTCTCTGCTTTCTCTGGAAAAATCGCAGACCAAAACCTACTGCCTCACTTTGTGCCGCCCGTATTCGACATGTTGAGCAGCGATAGCTTTTTCCATCAAGACACAGCCGACATGATGGCTGTAAATGCGAAATTTAAAGCGCTGCAAGCAAACGCTGAATACCTTGAATTGTGTGAACAGTTAGCACAACAGAAAACACAGGCAGAACAGGAGATCGAAGCGCAACGTTTGTTGATTATAGAAGGCCGAAAAACACGTAAAGAACAACGCGAACAAGGTAAAAAAAACCTTGATGAACAAGCCTTCGAACAACTGAATAATGAGCTTAACAAGGCCAGTGTTGCTGACAAGAACCAGCAGAAGTACCTAAAGCTCAACTGGGAACAGATCCTAAACGAGTTACAAATCAAAGTTGATGTGTTCACTAATCAATTAGCTGAACTCAAAGAGCAAAGAGCACTCCTTTCTCATCAGCTTCAGCACAAACTGTTTTCACAATACGCTTTCCAGAATGCGGAAGGAAACATTGAGGATCTGAACCAAATCTTTGAAGACACGCCAAACAAGATACCACCAGCAGGTTCTGGCGAGTGTGCCGCACCCAAGCTTTTGCAATACGCGTATTTAAACGGTTACACACCATTGGCACTGGCCGAATTTTGGTGGGGTCGATCACCGAAATCGGAAATCCGTAAACACAAGAAATACTACGCGTCTTGCCAAAGTAAGTGTGTACCGATTTTAGGTCACATGATGAAAGGCTTAGAAGTCGATCCCAACCCATTGCTAGAAAACCCAGCTGAAGGCAAAGACCTCGATATCCTGTTCCAAGACGATCACATCGTTGTGGTACACAAACCAGCAGGTTTTCTATCCGTACCGGGTAAAACCATCAAAGATTCAGCTTACACTCGTGTTCAAGAAATGCACCAAGATGTTGAAGGGCCATTTGTTATCCACCGTTTGGATATGGCGACCTCTGGCATTCTGATATTTGCTTTAACACGACGTGCGAACAAGAGCTTACAGAAGCAGTTCATTACTCGTGAAGTCGAAAAGCGTTACGTGGCAATGATTGAAGGCGTTCTAACAGAAAATGAAGGCTATGTTCGACTGCCATTGCGTGGTGATTTGTATGACCGCCCTCGTCAAATTGTCTGCTTCGAACACGGCAAGCCAGCAGAAACCAAATGGGAAGTGATTGAGCGAAACGGGCAAACCACTAAGGTTTACCTGCATCCTAAAACAGGGCGTACACACCAGTTGCGTGTTCACTGTTCACACCAAGAAGGCCTTAACATGCCTATCGTCGGTGACGGCTTGTATGGCAATAAAGCCGACCGATTGCACTTACACGCAGAAAGACTTGCGCTGCACCACCCAGTCACCAAAGAGTGGATGGAATTCCAGTTCGACGCTGAATTCTAAAATCTCTCATTAGTAGCGAGCTTTGATAAGGAGTCACAACCGCTTGTGGCTCCTACCTCTTTTGGGTATATCTCCACGCTTATTGCACTACATCAAGATTCACTTTGTTGTGAAGAGTAGCATGCCCACCTTCTTCTCTCCTTGAGGCCTTTGATATGTCATCAGCTGCTTTGAATTTACAACCTAACAAACTGACTTCCCCATTAATTGCAACTCAAGCACCAAGCTTGAAGCCAATTACATCCAAAAAGCCAGACTTAAACTCGGCAATGCTTAACTTAATTGAAGAAGTTAAAAACGAACTCCCACTTTACGAGTCAGAGACGTTTATCTGTGGTCCAAAAGGAAATTGCTCGGGTTGCTCTAAGAAACTACTTGAGATGGTCGACAGCGAGTTAATGTATTGGGAGCACAGTATTTCCATTGGCCAAGGCCCTAACTTCGAAGAACTGCGCCGCTTTGGTAAACTATGCAGCAGCGTTCGACGTGGTTTAGAGCGTAATGGTTTAGTCGAAAAACGCCCAAAGAAAAGATAACAAGCCAAGTCGATAATCATTACAATGTGTCGCTGGCGATTACAAGCTACACTGCTACTAACTAATTGAACTCGTTAGCTATAAAAGTAATAATGTTTTGTAATACAATTCAGTGCACAGACCGACTTCGTAGATTCGAACTCATTAGAGATAAGTTCATCGTTACTTTCACCATATTCTTGAACGACTCTATCCTTCTTGTCTGACGTGCCTTAGCCTTCTGTATAGCAATATCACACCAATTAAAAACCTATTTTGGACAACGGGAGCCACCTTGAAGAGACCACAACCAGTACTGGGAAAGACCGGTATGCTATTTTTTCTCGTCATCATCAGTGCTTTCCCTCCATTGACTATCGACCTTTACTTACCTGCGCTTCCGCAGATGGTCGAGGTGTTTAATACTGACCGATCCATGGTCAACCTAACCCTGAGCAGCTACTTCGTTACTTACGCCATCGGTCTTTTGTTCTGGGGACCGCTCAGCGAAAAATTCGGTCGTAAGCCGATCCTATTAATTGGATTAGCGGGTTATATGGTCGCGAGCATATTGTGCGCGATGACCAATAGCATCGAACAGTTAATTGGTGCTCGTGTATTCCAAGCCTTTGCTGGTAGTGCTATCACCGTTATCGCTACCGCCATTGTCAAAGATCTTTATGATGGCCGAGAACGTGAAAAGATCATGGCGACTATCATGTCACTGGTGATCATCGCGCCAATGGTTGCGCCTGTATTTGGTGCCTTTCTACTGAAAATTGCTTCTTGGCGAATGATGTTTGTCACGCTCGCCATTTTTGGTGCATTTGCGTCAGTATTAGCTTGCTGCTACCGAGAAACACTCGAAAACAAATACCAAGGTTCTATATTCCGATCATGGGGAAGAATGGGCGTGGTCATGAAAAACCGCTCGTTCGTCAAGCTGCTGGTCATTTTCTCTATCATACCGATGGCGTTGATGGGCTTTCTTGCGGCGGGTTCTTATATCTACATCGATCACTTTGGATTGACCGAACAACAGTTTAGCTACGCGTTCGCATTCAATGCATTATGCGCCTCATTTGGTCCAACAATTTACATGAAGTTGTCCTACCGAATGCCGGTTCAAAAGGTCATCTCAGGATGTTTTGCTTTATTGGCGCTTGCGGGCATCTTCACCCTAACCATTGGCGACCTGTCCCCTTGGTTCTTTATGTTCATCGCTGCTCCAGCAACATTAATGGCGATCATCATGCGAGTACCGGGCACCAACTTAATGTTGAATCAACAAGATCATGACACGGGCTCTGCCGTCGCACTGATTCAGTTCTTCAGCATGATTTGTGGTTCGCTTGGTATGGTATTAGTTTCAATCCGCCCAGAGTCACTGATTGAAAACCTAGGCTTTATCCAATTATCCATCGGTACGCTAGGCGGCCTGATGTGGCTAATGGTCAGAAACAAAGAGTTCGTGACTAATAAGCTGAATTAAAGCTCTCAAGCCTAATTGTCATTCACACTACAATAAACTTGAAAACCGCTATAACGAAATTAGAAACCGTCTACATAGGCGGTTTTCTTGTATTTGAAGACGTACATTGAATTTTCAAGCCATGAGTTTCACGCACAAAAAAGCTCCTATTAAGGAGCCTTCTTATCAGAGCCAGTGAGCACTCAGTTTGGTCAATTGTTACTAAGCTTGAGCCACTTGACGTGCTGGGTGTTTAATAAACACAGCGACTACAGCCACGATTGCAAGCGCGAAACAGTAGTAAGAGTTAGACACGATCTCTAGCGGCGATAGGTTAAACACAGAGCCTAATAGCAATACCTGAGCACCGTAAGGCAGTACGCCTTGAATCACACACGAGAAGATATCCAATAAGCTTGCAGAGCGGCGTGGAGATACATCGTTCTCTTCAGCTAATTGGCGAGCCACACTACCAGAAACAATGATTGCTACGGTGTTGTTTGCCGTACATAGGTTCACCATTGATACCAAGCCTGCAATGCCTAGCTCACTTGCGCGGCCATTCGCTTGCTTAGAGTGAGAAGAACCAAATGCACGAATCAAACCGCTCACTAAGTTAGTCAGAAATGCTAATCCACCTTGGCGACGCATCAGCTCACTCAAACCACCAATCAGCATCGACAGTAAGAAGATCTCTTGCATGTTGCCAAAGCCTGCGTAGATATCTTGAGCGTAACCCGTCATACCGTAGTTCTCAATAGAACCTAGGCTCACTCCACCCGCTAGCAAGATACCAATCGTCAACACAACGAACACATTCATGCCCGATACCGCAAGGATTAGGATAGTGATGTACGGAAGGACTTTCAGCCATTCAATTGGGCCTGTTTCAGGAACTTGAGTTGCTGTGCTGTTGAAAGCAAAGATAACAATCGCGATAAGTGCAGCAGGAAGTGCTATACGGATGTTCTCTTTAAACTTGTCTCTCATCTCACAGCCTTGCGAGCGAGTCGCGGCAATCGTGGTATCTGAGATGATAGAAAGGTTGTCACCAAACATAGCGCCACTTAGCACTACGCCAGCGGTTAGAGGAATACTCATACCAGCTGAGTCAGCAATGCCTAGTGCAACAGGAGCAACCGCAGCGATAGTACCCATAGAGGTGCCCATTGCTGTCGCAATGAACGCCGAAATAAGGAAGATGCCCGGTAGGATCATGCTCGTTGGGATAGCCGATAGACCAAGGTTTACCGTCGCGTCCACGCCACCAGAAGCTTTAGCCACAGCAGCAAAAGCACCCGCCAATAGGTAGATCATACACATTGCGATAATGTCTTTGTGACCCACGCCACCTAAGAACTGCTCAATCGCACGGTTCAATTTATCTTTGCTCAATAGCAACGCTAACATCACAGCAGGCAGAGCCGCAATCGGAGCTGGAAGTTGATAGAAAGCAAAATCGACGCCTTGTAGCGACAGGTATGTACCCACGCCAATAAACAGCGCAAGGAAAACGATCAGAGGGATAAGCGCCACTGCAGAAGGGGCAATTACCGCGTTAGAATTTTTTGAATTGGACATGGAACGACAACACAATAGAACAGGAAGGTGAGCAGACTAATGTCACACTTAGAACTTGTCAACGTCTAGACGTCTAAACGCCTAATTTAATGCAAAGTAATAAGAACCCTATTGAGCATCACGTAATAAAAAAGGCTATTTACTCATCAGTAAACAGCCTTTCGATAACAGATAGTGCGCCGCTAGAAGTTAGCGTTTCTGCTTGAACGTTACTTGGTATTCACCAATGCCTTCGTAGTGGAAGGTCGTTGGTTTATCGAATTCCATTTCCACGATACCGCAGTAAGAGCCCGTGATAATGGCTTCACCCGCTTGGAAATCAACACCACGACGTGTCATGTAGTTAATCAGCCAGTAAATTGGGCTTGGTGGCAGTGTATTCGGGTGCTTACCGTCGAATGCTTGAACTTGCTCGCCTTGAGTCACTTCAATACTGATCTCTGCAGAAGTGAACGCTTTTTCGCGATCAATCTCAGAGCCAATAAATAGACCTTGGTTTACTAGGCCATCGGCCAGCTTTTCATAGAACTCAGCGCCGCTGTCATCCGCAAAACGAGACTGCATTAACTCAAGTGCCATGTGGCAAGAACCAATCGCTTCGTTGATTTGCTCTTCGCTGTAGCCTTCTTGGCTTGCAGGCAGGCTCTTAGCAAGCGTAAATGCGATTTCAGGCTCAACGCGTACTACGCCGTTGTCAGCAAACAGTTCACAAACTTCGCCTTGTTGAACGCTGCCCGAGAAGATTGGCGCAACAACAAACTTGTCTTCAGCCAGAGGAAGTAAGCACTTCCAACCGCCGACTTTATCGCTTTTCAAATCGATCATTGAAGATTGGATCTTTAGCGCATCTTCCAAGTTATTCGGACGGTACTGTTCGTCCAATCTTGGTGCTTTGGTGCCAGCAACACGACGACTCAACAGTTCTTCAGCTGCTTGTTTAAATACATTTGTCATATAATACCACCTTTAGTTTTATGACCAGTATAATATCGGATTTCTTAAAGCTTGAATAGACAATTCAACAACGGTGCTACACCGAAAATTCAGCCATCAATTTTCGCATATTCTAGACGCAAACAACTGAAACTATTTTGATTTATGTCTCGTCCTAAAATACGT